>JAFGTL010000549.1 GCA_016934125.1 Candidatus Hydrogenedentota bacterium | reverse complement strand
CTCGCCCACCGTCATCGAGTTGAAGAGGGCGCCCGCCTGAAACGCGATGCCGATGGTGCGCTGCACGGCGGCCAGGCCGTCCTCGTTCATGGTGGAGATGTCGGCACCGTTGTACAGCACCTGGCCCGAGGTGGGCTGGAGCAGGCCGCACATGTGCTTGAGCAGCGTGGTCTTGCCGCACCCGCTGCCGCCGATGACGAGGAAGATCTCGCCGGGCCGCACCGCGAAGGAGATGTCGTTGAGCACGAGCGTGTCGCCGTAGTGCGTGACGAGGTCGCGCACCTCGACGATGGCGCCGTGGCCGGCGTGCGCGCCGTGGCCGGCGTGCGCGCCGTGGCCGGCGTGCGGTGTACTCTCATTCGTCATGCTCAATCCAGCACATAGTAGAAGATACCTGCGAAGGCCATGTCTATCACGATGATGAAGAACACGTCCATAACCACGGCCCGGGTGGTCATGAGTCCGACGCCGCGCGATCCGCCCTCGACGCGCAGGCCGTTGTGGCATCCCACAAGCACGATCACCACGGCGAAGAAGAGGCTCTTGAGGAGCCCCTGGGCCAGATCGTCGTAGGCGGCTGCGCCGAGCGTCTGGTTCACCCACAGATCGAGCCGGTAGCCCAACACGAGCGTGCCCCAGAGGGTGCCGCCGGCGATGCCGGCCAGCAGCCCGAGGATCGTCAGGCAGGGCATCACAATCACCAGGGCGAGCAGTTTCGGCGCCACGAGGAACTGCGGCACCTTCAACCCCATGCCCCGCAGCGCGTCGATCTCTTCCTGGACTTTCATGGTGGACAGTTCCGCGGCGATGGCCGCGCCCGTCCGGGCGGCGACGACCACCGCGGTCATGATCGCGGCCAACTCGCGCGCAAACCCGATGATCACCAGGTTCGCCACGTAGATGTCGAGCCCGAGCGTCCGGAGTTGGGCCGCCGAGAGCATGGCGATGGTGAGGCCGAGCAGGAAGTTCATCAGGAGGTTGATCTGAACGGCGCGCACGCCCATCTCGTGCATCTCGTCGACGAACCACCCCCAGCGGAATCCCCGCCCCTCGAACGGGGCGAGCACCGTCCAATACACGGCGTCCACCACGAGATTGAGCATCTCCCGCGTCTCGGCGCAGAACCGCCACGCCACGTCGCCGATCCGCTCGAGGATCCCCGCCCGGGCCCGGCGGACGCCGGCCGAGGCCGCCAGGCCCGGCGCGATCAGGCTGAGGAACTCGCCCACGTCGCCGCGCTGGTGTTCACAGTGGAATGCGGCGTCCCGCGCCCGCGCCCACCCGGCGATCTCGACGAGCCAGGCGCCGCCCCGCGCGTCCATGGCCTGCGTGTCGGCGAAGTCCAGCACAAGCGCGTCGCCCGCGCCCACCCCGCCGGCACGGCAGGCCTGGAACAGGCCGCGCCCGCTGTCCTCGTCGAGCGTCGGGGGGCACTGGATGCGTTTCTCGCTCATGGCGTCCCGCCGGCCAGTCGCTCGAACTCGTCCTCGGTGAGCACCTGGACGTCGAGCTTCTGGGCCTTGCTCAGCTTGGATCCGGGGTTCTCGCCCGCGATGACGTAATCGGTTTTCGCGCTCACACTCGAGCTGGGCCGGCCGCCCAAGGCCTTGATCCGATCGCGGATGCCGTCCCGCGTGTAGCCTCGCAAGGTGCCCGTGACCACGAAGGTCTTCCCTTCGAGGGGGCGTGGGCCGGCGCCGGCCGGGGCCTCCTCGCGGAGGGCGAGGCCATGGGCCCGAAACCGCTCGATCAACTCCCGGTTCTCGGCCGTGTCGAAGAAATCGCGCACGCTGGCCGCCACCGTCTCGCCGATGTCGTAGAGATCGCAGAGCGCCTCGAGGGGCGCATCCATGAGGGCGTCGATGGTGGTGAACTGCGCGGCCAGCACCTCGGCGGTATGGGCGCCCACATGGCGGATGCCCAAGCCATTCAGGAGCCGGCTCAGGGGCTGGCCTTTGCTGCGCTCGATGGCCGCGATCAGGTTGGCGGCCGACTTCTCCCCCATCCGTTCCAGTCCGGCCACGGCCGCCTCGGACAGCTCGTAGACGCCGGCCAGGCCGGTGACGAGGCGTTTGTCCACGAGTTGCTCGACGAGCACGTCGCCCATGCCCTCGATATCCATGGCGCCGCGGCTCGCGAAGTGCTTGAGCCGGCCCTTGATCTGGGCCGGGCAGGCCGGATTGAGGCACCGGAGATACACGCCTTCCGGATCCTTGCGCACCGCGCTGCCGCAGGCGGGGCATTCGGAGGGGATCGGGAAGGGGGCCGTATCGGCCGGGCGGAGTTCCGCCACGGCCCGCAACACCTGCGGGATGATCTCGCCGGCCTTCTGCACCTCGATGGTGTCGCCCACGCGCACGTCTTTCCGGGCGAGTTCGTCGAAATTGTGGAGCGTGGCCCGCCGCACCACGGTGCCCGCCAGCCGGGCCGGCTCCATCTCCGCGACGGGCGTGAGTGTGCCCGTCTTACCCACCTGCACGGTGATGTTCGTCAACCGGGTTCGGGCCACCTCGGCGGGAAACTTGTACGCGATCACCCACCGGGGCGCTTTCGAGGTGGCGCCGAGCCGGCGCCGGTGGGCGGCCGCATCCACCTTGACGACCATGCCGTCCGTCTCGAAGTTCAGTTCGTGCCGCTTGCTCCGCCATTCGTCGCACACCGCCAACACCCGATCAATGGATTCGCAGCGCGTCGCGAAGGGGTTGACGGGCAGGCCATAGCGTTTCAGGGCGGCCAGTGTGTCCCAATGGGCGGTCAGTTCCACGCCCTCGAGGGGGGCCACGTCGTAGCAGGCGATGTCGAGCCGGCGCTGGGCGACCACGCGCGGATCGAGTTGCTTGAGGGTGCCGGCGGTGGCGTTGCGCGGGTTGGCCAGGGGGGGCTCGCCGGATTCCTCGCGCAGGGCGTTCAGGCGGGCGAGTTCATCGCGCCGCATGTACACCTCGCCGCGCACCTCGAGCACGGGCGGGCTATCGCCCGCGAGCCGGAGCGGCACGGATCGGATGGTGCGCACGTTGGCGGTCACGTCGTCGCCGCGCTCGCCATCGCCCCGGGTGGCGGCGCGCGCGAGCCGCCCGGCGTCGTATCGCAGCGAGATGGCCACCCCGTCGATCTTCAATTCCACGACGTAGGAGGGCGAATCGGCCGGTTCGAGCCCCTTTTTCACGCGGTCGTCAAAGGCCCTGAGCTCCTCGGGGCTGTAGGTATTGTCAATAGACAACATAGGCACTTGATGGGAAACGGTCTCGAATCCGGCGATGGGTTCGCCGCCCACCCGCTGGGTGGGGGAATCGGCCGTCACCAAGTCCGGATACTCCCGCTCTAGGGCCTCGAGTTCCTTGAGCAGCTTGTCGAATTCGGCATCGCCGATCTCGGGCTGCGCCTCGACATAGTAGAGCCGGTTGTGCCGGGCGATGGACGTCCGCAACGCCTGGCAGCGTTCGCGCGCCGCCGTCGGTATCTGTTTCCCCGCCTTGACCATAGTTCGATTATATACAATGTCCCAACAGGGCCGCACGTTCCATGGGGGGCCCTCGCGGCGCCCCAAAAGGCGCCCTGAGGATTGATGTTACATTTCGTGGGCGGAATTGGTAGAATAGGCGGAGAAGTTCCGCCCGGCCTGGGAGGGTTGGGGAGACAGTCCGCTTGTTGGAGGGTGGATTGTGTGCAGCCGGGAGCGGCACGGCGGGCGGATCGGGGCCGTCGGTTTGGTGCATCGGCGGGCGAGGAATTTATTGACAGAATTAGGGAAGGCAACACGACTGCGAATAGCGTCACAGCTACTTAACCTTCTGAGAATATGGGAATTGCAACGATTTCGTTTATTGACAGATTCTGCGGTCTGTGATATAACCTGGGTAGCATGTCCCACCGCCTCCGTTCGGATTTCGGGACGGAGGGAAGGGTTGGTAGTTGGCGGCGGGCCGAGACACCGGGGCTGTGTCGCTCCGGCGTGGGAGGCTTGCTCTACCCGAAAGGACATCGGGCGCGGCGCCTTATCCAGCGGCCGTCGCCCCACTCCGACACATGAGTCGCAACCTACATGAAGCTCCCGGCTGCGGATATCGCCGGGGGCTTCCTTGTTTCTCGGTGGAGGTACTGAAAGTGAAGAACACACGTGGTTTGGTTATGGGCCTCGGCCTGGCCGTCCTCCTGCTCACCGAGTGCGTGCTCGCCATGCCCGCCGACGCCCAAGGCGTCAACATCAATTTCGTCAGCGACCGCCAGCGCGGGCTGCCGCTTTTCGGCACGCAATTCACCTTCTACGACTTGTCGACGGGGGACATCACAGGCCGCGTGTGGGAATTCAACGATGGCGCGGCGCCGGGCACGTATACGCTGCAAGTGCAGACCATGAGTGGCTACCTCTCGGCGGGGACGTATGACATTGAGTTGACGGTGCAAACCGGCACGGGGTCGGTGAAGGGCACGAAGACTGGCTATATCGAGATTTTGCCGGCGCCGTTCGCGGAATTCACGGCGCCCTTGAACGAGCGGTTTGTCGATGATGCGCCGCACACCGTGAATTTCCAGGATCTGTCCGTCGGTGGCGGGGGCCACGGCGCGGTGAAGGAGTGGGCTTGGGACTTCGGCAACGGGGACACCTCGGACGAGCAGAACCCCCAAGCCCCCTACGACGAAGCCGGCTCGTACACCGTCAGCCTGACGGTGACCTTCGACGACGATTTCACCGACACCGTCGAAAAGGAGGATTACATCGTCATCGGTGAAGGCGAGGACGTCCCGTCGGCGTCCGTCGAGTTTGAGGACGCCATCCGGGATCTCGAGTGCCTGATCCCACTGAACGACTGGGTGCCCCTGTTCCACTGGACGATGCGGTGGGACAGCGAAGAGGATCCTGCCCCGCGCGACTTGGCGTCGCTGCTGTTCAATCTCAAGGCGGCCCCCGACGACGATGCCCATGATCCCTTTTCGGGGACATTGGGCAAGGCGACGGACTTCCTGCAATTCGCCATCTTCCACGAGGGGCAGCATCCTGACGACGAGGAGACGAGCGTTACCAAGTACGGCGAGCTGGATGGCAGCGATTCCATCGTGACGGATGGCTCCGGGATTCACCTCGTCTGGGATACGGATGGAAACCTGTGGCAGACGGGCGAGAGCATCAGCTCGGCGGCGTTTCCTTTCTTCGCCCTCGATTTCGAGCCGGTAACGCTGCCCGATCCCATCGATCCCGAGAATCTGCCCGCGGTGTTGTCGCGCTGGGGCATCACCACGTCGTCGGAGGGCGAGGGTTACATTCTCGCGCTCCGGACGTCCGCCACGTGGCGAAGCTCGCGCGCGGTATCGCATGCGATCACCGACGCGACGCTGGTTCCCGATCTCCTCACCGAGCCCGACGACGAGGGCAAGCAGGAGCCCGTGGACTCGATCTCGCCGCTTGACGAAGAGCCCCTCGTGTCCGAGGCGGCCTACCTGTCGAGCTTCACCGTGTGGGACGTGACGGGCGGGACGAGTTACGCCCGAACGACGTGGGAGAACAATTACTGGAACTGGCCGTACAACCTGTACACGCCCCAAGCCGAGTACGTCCGGCCCCGGTGGGACGTGGCCGGGACCGCCTTCGACTTCGTGGCCGGCGAATGGGTTCAGTTGCGCGAGATCATGCCCGTCGAGCAGTGGATTGAGGTGGTGGGCATCAACCTCCACGGCACGGCGGCGCCGTATTTCTATTCCGAGGCCCGAATCCGGGAGGTCAACGTCATCTTCACGGACGAGGGCGGCGATCCCCTCGGCCCGATGGGCAACGGCGGATTCGATCCCACGGACGGCCTCGAGACGCTCACCGCCGAGGGATGGGGGCTCGCGGGCGACTGGGCCAACACGGCCGTCGAGCTTTGCTATGCCTTCAACGGGGTGTGGATGTACCACGACACCAACAACAACGCCCTCTTCGACAAGCCGACGCCCCAGTCGGACCACGTGAGTTTCTCCGGCGATTACCCGATGGAGCCGGCGTACGTGCCCGTGTACGGCGAGCCAAGCCAGTCCGTTTCGGGCCTGGGCGAGTGGGAGTATGTCGACCATCCGCCGAACGGCGGCCCGCCCTGGTGGAAGATGCGGCTCAATCTGACGGGCGGCCGGCGCCGGTTCTCAGGCGATACGCCCACCGGCTTTCTTGAAGTAACGCCCGACTACGACGACGTTACGGCCACATTCGAGTATTGCGACTACTTCATCGTGTTCCGTGCCGACAGCGGCTACTTCGATTCGAGCCAGTATCCCGGCGACGGCGTAGGCCTGAGACTGGGCGCCGATTTCAAGACGTTCATCGAACCGCGCCGATTCAACGCGAATATCGGCTTCGATGATGGCGGGATTTACGTGTCCTCGATGATCCCATCGCAATCCACGTATGACTACTCCGACGGCTCGCAGGCCACGGCCTGGCAGGACGATCCGCTGTGGGGCGCGTATGAGCCGTGGTGGAACGAGCGCACCGTGAATCAGAACAGCACGAAGATCGTGCGAACCGGCGCGGAGATCCACGACTACGTCATCACGTACGTGACCAACAACGTGTACGCCCGGGCCACAGACAACTACTACGCCACGGGCGGCGTGAGTATCGGAATTGGGGGATCCCAGACGTGGTTCGACGCGTGGCTCGATCCGTTGGGCCTCCTTCAGAGCCAGTTCCTCGACGGGCACAGCGTCGGCGTGTGGTACGATCCGGCGCAGGTCGTGCGCGTCGACGACAACGTCATCAACTGGTGGCAGTTCCCTTACGAGACGGTGCCGTTCCACAACCCGAAGTACGATGTGCCGCCCAACGGGCCGCGTTCGTCGTTCTACACGACGATCCCGACGCAGCCCACCTTGCCGACGTACGACACCTGGCCGGGCTTGCTCGATCCGGGCGAGTATCCCCGCGAGAGCCAGTGGGATCCGCAGTACCGCCAGGCCCGGTATCTCAAGCAGCACATCGAACCCCAGAGCCGGGCGACCCCCCTCCTTGGCTTTAACTTCGCCGGCGCCGACGATCCCAGGACGAACCTGAACGACGGGCTCAAGCTTCAGCAACTGACGGTTGCGTTCTGGGGCCCGGGGTTCACGCCGTCCGATCTGCTCGGCCTCGATGAGAACGGCACATCCTTCAGTTCCGGCGTGCTGCTTGTCGAAGACACCAACGGCGACGGCGGCTTCGGCTCCGTTTACACGCCGGGCGACGAGTTGCTGGTGGACGACACGGTGCCGCTCGACGGGCTGGCGTGGAAAACCGAGCCGCAGTACATCGACGTGACGGGCGATGGCGTGGCCGACGACATGAACGGCGACGGCGACGTGAACGCGGCCGATCGGGCCTGGGTGCTCACGATGAGCCTGCAGAACACCTGGACGGTGCCCGTGGTCGACGAGTCGGGCGGCTACACGGGCGGGCTGGGCAAGGCCGTTGACAAGGCCGGGGATGCCCCGGTTGTGGCCACCGCGCCCTACTGGAAGAAGAGCCCGCAGCGGGCCTATGCCACCGATGCCGCCGGCGCGGTTTCGACGAAGAGCACGAAGGCCGTCGGCCCGGAGGGCAATCCCGGCGACGATCTGTTCCTGGTGGTGCGCACCTCGAAGAAGCTGTCCCGGTTCGAGCAGTTCCGCGCCATGGTGCCGGCTTACGCGCCCGCCCGGCTGCCCAGCGAGCCCGAAGGCAGCGGCGAGCAGCTGGCCGGCTTCGAGTTCACGCCCCAATGGCCCATCAGCCTGACGGGCACCTACGTCAAGGCGCATCCCGAGGAAGGCGCGGTGCAGGAGTTCTACGGCCCGGAGCCTTACGGACACGACATGCTCGAGGCCAATATCGCGTGCATCTTCACGGATCTCACCGGCACCGGGCAGAACGTGTATCCGGACAGCGGGCCCGTGGCCGTGATTGGCCTCGATGTCTCGACGAATCGCGGCAACACCGTGGGCAAGGCCGATTCCGGCACGGCGGGGTTCGGCGGCGCCGGCACGTTCAGCGTGCCGGGCAAGGCCTGGGCGGCCGGCGCGTTCACCGGTTTCTTCCTGATCGATTCCAAGTATGAGCCCTTCGAGATCACGGGCAACTCGGCGGAGACGCTGTTCCTGCTGAGCGGTACGCCGGAGGACGGCGCCTGGTTCATCGCGCGCGATCCGAGTTTCTTCGAGCAGTTGATCGTCGAGATCTACGACGTGGATCAGGACGGCCAGTTCAGCCTGCAGCAGGATCTGCTCCCGCTCAGTATCGATCAGACGAGCAGCGGCCTGGCCCTGTATCGCGACAACGATTTCGACGCCTCGAATAGGAACGGTTCGTTCGATCCGGGCATCGATATTCCGGTGTCCCTCGACTACGCCCCGTTCCAGATCGGCCAGCTCGGCGAACCCGAGAACCAGGTGATGTTCGTGTTCTCGACGCCGGGCACGGACGATGTGCCCATTCCCATCGAGAACCAGACGCGCCACCGCCAGTGGGTGCCCGATACCCTGGGCACGGGGGCGGGCGACAAGGACTACGGCCCCGATTTCTTCGTGGTGATGCGCACGTCGCTCGATGCGGACATCGGCGATGATTTCCAGATGGCCATCGTGTCGTGGGGGCCCAACACACCGACCGAGCCGGATCCCGACACGTGGCCGCCGCCGCCCGCGACGCAGCAGGGCGAGTTCGATCTGTTCAGCGAGTTCCCGTGGGGCGCCCGCGCGGTGGGCTTCATCACCTTCTTCGAGGAGGAGACCTACTACGCGCACGGGTTCCCCGAACCCGACAACAGCGGATTCCCCTGGGTGCGTTCGTCCGTGTGCAAGAGCGTACAGACGAGCACGATCGAGGTCGCGGAGAAGGTCGTCACACCCATCGACGTGATCATCAACTCGGTGACGCCCAGCCAGATCCCGAAGACGATTCCCGCGGGCGGCCTGACGCTCACGATCTCCGGATCCGGCTTCGGCACGACGCCGACTGTGGTGCTCGACGGCATCACGTTGACGGTCGACTCCGCCACGTCCACGTCGATCACGGCGACGATCGCCGGCGGGGTGACGGTGGACTCCGATCTGGACGGCTCGATTGTCATGTCGGTCACGAACCCGACCTCGGGCAGTATCGGGTATTACAGCGGATTCTCCATCACGACGGAGGATCCGACGCTCACGCCCGATATCCAGTCCATCTCGCCCGATCGCGGCGGGAGCGCGGACTTCCCGGTGGCCATTCTGGGCGCGAATTTCGACGACCCCACGGTCTATTTCGGCACCGTCGAGATGCCCGTGAGCAGTTGGACGCCAACCCGGATCGACGTGACGTTCCCGGTGGGCGGGCTGCCGAAGACGGGGGCCACGGATGTCACGGTGGCGAATGGGACCACCGGACTGCTGGACGTGTCGGTGGACGGGTTCTATTACGTCAACCCGCCGTCGGGCTCGACGACGTCGATGCAGTGCTTCATCGCGACGGCGGCGTACGGCACGCCCTTCGCCTCGCACCTGGACACGTTCCGGGGATTCCGCGACGGCGTGCTGCTGAAGTCGGCGGTCGGCACGGCCGCCGTCGAGACGTATTACACGATCAGCCCGGCAATCGCCGACCACATCGCCGCCCATCCGATGCTGGCGGCCCTGGTGCGCGTCGTGCTGACGCCGGTGGCGTGGGCGTTGGAGTCGCCCGCGTTGTCGGCCCTGCTGGCCGGATTGATGGGCACGGCGTTGCTGCTGCGGCGCGGCCTTACAAGCAACCGACGCGAGGCCTGATCGATTGGGGGCTTGCGAGCGGGGATCCCGAAGGGGATCCGCGGAGAAAGGAGTTTGGCTCGTGAACAGGACGAAAGCGCGATGGGCGCTCGGGGCCGTGTTGTGCCTGGCCCTGGTGGCCGGGTATGTGCCCGAGGCCGGGGCGTTCTATCCCTGGGGCTTCTTCGACGAGGGCGGCCAGTTGGTGTATCTCAAGTGGGATCTCGACTACATGGACGTCAATGGCGACGGCGACGTGGCCGATACGGCGACGAGCGACGAGGGCGTCGAGCTGAATTTCGAGGGCGGCCCCCTGGGGTGGGCGGATTCCGAGAAAGCGAAAGTTATCGCCGGATACGAGACGTGGGAGAACGTGCCCACCGCCTACATCGCGTTCCGCTACGGCCCCGACATCCCCGGTAACGTCGAACTCGACATGGGCTTCGACAACATCGACTTGATCAACTTCGTCGCCCTTGAGCTGCCCGAAGACACCACCCAGGTGATGCCCTCGGGCACATACGGCCTCGTGCTGTTCGCCGCCACGTACGAGCAAACCCTCATCAGCATCGGGGGCAGTCAAGTCTATGTCGACAAGGGACAGATGATCGATGTCGACTCGGTGTACTGGGGAGAGGGCACACGGCTGATTGAAGACTATTACGGGTTCGGGTTCCAGGGAAGCGGCGCGATCATGGGCGGCATGATATGCGGGCTCGGATTCAGCCCATGGGACAACTTCGACGAGGCCGCATCGCAGGCCGCGGGGGTGAACATCGAGAAGCGCGTAGTCTGCCTCCGCAACGGGGCCGGACAGCTTGTGTCCGTTGGCGTGACGCCGACGATGTACAACGGCTTCTTCTTCTACGACGAAGGCGCCGGGCTTCTCGCCGACTCGCACGAAGACCTCGCACCGGATGACATCGCGGGGATCACGTTCCTCTATCCGCGGGGCGATACGGACGCCTTCTTCAATCTGTCCGAGCAGGCCCGGACTTTCACGCGCGAGGGTTACCCCTCCTCCCAGATCGGCGGCGCCCACATCATGGCCTGGTGCGACACGGACAACAACCCGTCCTCGGCCCGGGTGCCCTTCATCGACACGCTCACCGGGCTCTTCGAGCGCGACGCCACTTCGAGCTCCAACACGCGGGGCAACTTCGTGCTGCGAAACCTGTTCAAGCAGCTCGAGGACTCCAACGAGATCCCATTCACGGCGTCGTACACGTTCACCTGCGCCGAGTTCGAGCCCGTCATGTTCAGCCAGGCCGAC
Organism: Candidatus Hydrogenedentota bacterium; assembly: GCA_016934125.1. Classification (GTDB taxonomy): domain Bacteria; phylum Hydrogenedentota; class Hydrogenedentia; order Hydrogenedentales; family SLHB01; genus JAFGTL01. The sequence goes on along the minus strand of JAFGTL010000549.1, from coordinate 9,974 downwards.
TACGACACGACCCACGGCGGCAGCCTCATTTTCGGGAGTGATAGCGGCACCGAGGGCGCCATCAGCTTCGCTTCCCTGTTCCCGTCGCAGGTGTTCCACGAGGCCGGCAACCTGTTCGGCCTCGACAACCTCGATCAGGGCACGCCGCTCGAGTTCGACCTCACTACACGCAAGATCGTGAGCAGCAGCACCGGCAAGACGCTCGATACGATCCTCGCGGCCGGCCGGCCGATGTTCGGCGACGCGAACCAGATGTGCCCGTACAACGTCGTGGTTGCCGGGTTGAAGACCACCCGGGGCCCGAACGCGCTGCGGTATGCGCGCGATAGCGTGCTCTTGAACAGCGCGGTTGGCGTGGCCCTCATGGACACCTACTACCGCGTGTCGCCCGCCATGGCCCAGTTCCTCCTGCGGCACGAACGCCTGCTCGCTACGGCCCAGGCCGGGGCGGCGGGCGTCGAATGGCTGCTGGGGCATGGGACGGCCCTGACCGCCGGCCTCGTCGGGCTCGCAGCGGGGCTGGCCGCATTCCGCCTGCGGCGGAAACGCAGCCGGGCCGCCCTGACCGCGTCGCTCCTGGTGGCGGCCTTGTGCTGGGTGGCCGCGCCGGCACATGCCCAGTTCGCGTTCAAGGACATGGAAGAGTACGTGGCGGCGTCCGACGACATCGTCACGGGACGCGTCACGGCCGCCGAGAGCCACTGGACGGCCGACGGCCGCAAGATCGTCACCGACGTCACCGTCAAGGTGGACGACGTGGTGAAGGGCCGGTTCAACAAGTCGGGCAATGTGTATTTCTCGTTGCCCACCGGCCGGGTGGGCCCTATCGGCCGGTTCTGCCCCCAACTTCCCCGGTTCGAGAAGGATGAGGATGTGCTCCTCTTCCTGGAGGATCGCGGGGAACACGGGCTCATGATCGTCGGCGGCCTCACGGGCAAGTACAACGTGAAGACCAACCAGGAAACGGGCGAGAAATCCGTATACGCGGGCTCGAATGCCGCCAAGGTCCGGTTGGATCGGGCCGCGGCCAAGATGGCCGAACAGGGAGCCCAATCCGAGCAGGCGGGTGCGGATGGCGAGTCGGACGAGCAGGACAGGCGCGTCGACCTGGAGGACTTCAAGGACTATCTTCGCGGCATCGCAGCGGAGCAGGGGAAGGCGGAATAGGCGGCTCGCCCTGAGCGCTCTGAAGGATACGCCCCCGGGAACGTCGTGTTCCCGGGGGTTTTCTTTGGCGGAACGGGGCGGGCGTGTCGGATCCCGCCGTAAGGTACTCCGTGGCAAGGGATTGAGACGGGCCGCCCGCCGCTCCGGGATGGCGCGGAGAGGCGGTTGTGCATGGCCGGGCCTTTCGAGTACACTGGCACTGAACAGGGCCTCCTGTGCGCGCCATGGAGGCGGGTGCGGGAGCCGCGCGCAGGAGGCGCGCGCAGGAAGCGCGCCGCGGCCCGGCACGAGGCGGGGAGTCCGGATGGAGGCGGTCTCGTCAACCTTCGAGGTGTCGGGGGCGTTTTCCTGAGCGATTCGAATCAGTTACCGGAAAGGGACTTACGGCCGCGGCCGGGCGCCATGTCCTCGGAGATGGCCCCGCGGCCGCGCGTGCGGTGCTGCTGTGTCGTGCCACGCACCCAGCCGGGCCGCAGTCCCAGGGGAAACAGGATGCTGAAAGGACTGCTCATCCGCCAGGGGTTCCTTGCGGTCGACCTCGTGTTGGCCGCGTTGCTGGCGCTTGTCGCGTATCAGGTCATCGTGCGCGCCCTGATCGAGCCCGTGGACAACTCGGTGACGGTGCCCGTCGCGGAAGGGCGGAACATCGCGGAGGCCCTGGATGCGGTGCGGGTGGGCGATCGGGCCGACTATGAGCGCGTGGTGTCCGGGGGCATGTTCGGCCAGGCCGGCCGGGACTCGGCGCCCGCGGTGGCGACGGGGCCAGAGCCGGAGGACGCAGTCGAGGTGGAGGCGCCGCGCACGCTGCGCCTGTGGGGGACGACCACGGCCTCGCCCATGGATCCTTCGGCCACGGCCGTGATCGAGAACGCGTCGTCCGCGACCGCGAAGAAGGTGGGCACATACCGGCTGGGCGAGCCCGTGACGGACTCGCTGATCCTCGCCGCAGTCTATCCACGCAAGGTCAAGTTGCACAACGAGGCCATGAATCGGTACGAGGTGCTCGAAATGGAGGAGCCCGGCGCCGGCCCGGCCGCGGCGGCGGGAACGCCCATCGCCTCGCGGGCGGGACGGGTGGAGGCGCCCGCGGGCCGGAACATCGCGCGGGTGCCGAAGGACGAGTTGTTCCACGAGATGACGGCGAAAGGCACCGAGCTCGTGAGCATGGCGAATCCCCAGATGTACTACGACGACAGCGGGAAGATCGCCGGGATCACCTCGGATAACCTGAGCAACATCCCGATCGCGCGGAAAGCGGGCCTGCAGAGCGGCGACGTGGTGCAGAGCGTGAACGGCGTGGCCATCGACAGTCAGGAGCGGATCGCGGAGATCTTCCACAAGTTTCAGAATGCCTCGACGTTTCGACTGGGCATTCTGCGGAACGGCAAACCCGAAATGCTGACGGTCAAACTGGAGTAGAATGACCTCATGACCTCCTCAACTCTCCACAGACTCGGAAACGGATGGACGCGGCGTCTTGCGATGCCGGCCACGGTAGGACTGCTGGCGCTTGGCCTTCTGGCCTCCCCGCTGTGGGCCGGGCGGGCGTTGGCCGCCGAAGGCGACGATCCGAAGGTGCGGCCGGAGGATCCCGGCCCGGCGCCGCGGCCCGTTGCCGAAGCCCCCGAGGCCCCGGTGGTTCAGGGCGCGCCTTCGGCAGATGACGGGCCGCCGATCAAGCCCGTCGCGCCCCCGCCGCCGGTTCCGGGCGCGGACGCGGGCGAGACGAAGGCGGCCCCGGAGCCTCGGCGCCCCCCCCGGCGCGCAGACACGCCCGAGGTCAAGGCGGAAGCCGGCGCGGCGCCCGCCCCGGAACGGTTCGCCCCGCCCGCGGTGCCTGACGATCAGCCGCTCTACCTGGACTTCCAGGACGTGGATCTGGAGGAGGTCGTGAAGGCGGTGGCCACGAAGATCGGGAAGAACTTCGACGTCGATCCGACCCTGGCGAAGAACAAAGTCACCATCATCTCGACCGCGCCCGTGCCCGTGGATCTCGCGTACGAGGTGCTCGAGTCGATTGTGTCCAGCCGGGGCGGCCACTTGGTTGAGGACGTGGACGGACACCTGATCAAGGTGGTGCCGACGAACAAGAAACTCGAGAAGGCCGACACCCTCACCGATGCCGCCGCGGTGCCGGCCGGCTTCGATCGGGTGTATACGTACATCATCGGCGTGAAGCATGCCGACGTCACCGAGCTGACGGAGATCTTGAGCTCGTTGGGCTCGGAGAGCGCCGTGGTCAACGCCTATGGCGTCACCAACACGCTGATCATGACCGACACGGCCGACGGCATCAACAACATGCTCGAGTTCCTCCAAGAGGTGGATGTGCCGGGATTCGACGAGGAGATGGAGATTTTCACGCTCGAATACGCCCGCGCCGAGGTGCTGGCCACGCAGATCCAGGATGTGCTCCTCGGGCCCGAGGGGGAACCGCAGCGGACCTCGGCGGCCCAGGCCGTGCGCCAGGCCGTGACGGGTGCTGCCACCCGCCCGATCCGGGGCGTGCCCGGCCAGCAGAAGGTGCAGACGATCGTCGGCCAACGCGAGGAGAGCCTCCGCATCGTGTCCGATGAGCGGCTGAACTCGCTGATCGTGATCGCGACGCAGGGCCTGATGGACCGCGTGCGGAGCCTGATCGATCAACTGGACTCGCCCCCGCGCGCGGAGGCGAACAACATGCACGTGTACCACCTGCTGAACGCCGACACCTTGGAGGTGGCCGAGGTGCTCAGTTCGATCGTGGGCGCCTCGACGCCGCGCCAGGGCGCCGAGGGATCCCAGCAGGCAAGCCAGACCAGTCAGGTTCAACCGTTCGAGAAGGAAGTCAGCATCACCAGTTACGAGCGAACCAATTCGCTCCTTATCGTCGCCTCGCCGCAGGACTACAAGCTGCTCGAGGTGGTCATCGCGGACCTCGATGTGCCGCCGCGCCAGGTTCACGTCGAGGCCATCATCGCCAAGGTCACCATCAACGACACGTACGCGCTGTCCGTGGAAACCGCCGGGCTCACGGCCAACGATGCGTTCACGCTGAACAACATCGTCCAACTCGCCAACGTATTGAACGGCAATATCTTCGACACGGACGGCGTGGCGAGCAGTTCGGTGCTGGCATTCGGCGTGCTGGACGGCACGACCAAGCTTACCATGTCCGACGGGGAGGGCGGCACGGTCATCCAGGAGGTGCCCAACGTGCCGTTGCTGCTGACTGCGCTCGAGTCGGTGACGGCGCTCGATGTGCTCTCCCGGCCGAGCCTGACCACGGTGGACAACGAGACGGCCAGTATCCTCATCGGGCAGGACGTGCCGGTGGTGTCGGGCAGCCAAAGCTCGCTCAACCAGTCGTCCGTCGGCTCGAGCGTGTACAACCGCGTCGAGCGGCAGGATGTGGGGATCAAGATGGAGGCGACGCCCCAGATCAGCGAAGGCGACTTCGTGTTCCTCGAGCTGAACGTCGAGGTGTCCGCGCTGGCATCGGCCGACAGTTCGGTGGGCGATGCCAACCTGCTCGGGCCCACCCTCGACAAGACGGAGATCACCGACAAGGTGGTGATCAAGGACGGCGGCACCGGGATTGTGGGCGGACTCATCAGCGAGCAGATCAGCCGGGCGCGTTCGCAGACGCCCCTGCTGGGCGACCTTCCCCTGCTGGGCTGGTTGTTCCGCGGCAAGAGCGACATTCGCGACAAGCAGAACCTCGTCATCCTGGTGACGCCCCACATCATCAAGGACAACATGGACGTGGAGCGGCTGACCCAGTATCGAACGGACGAGGTGTCCCGCGCCAACGCGGACGTGATCTTCGAGCGGGGCTACATTCGTAAGATCAAGCGGAAACACTACTTGCGCAATCGGTACCGGCCCGGCGACGTGAAGGAAAGCGGGGTGTTGGAGACGCGGGGCGAGTTTGAGCGCGGAGCGATAGGCGAGTAATCCATGACGGCCTTACGCGACATGCGACTCGGCGAGATCCTCGTGCAGCACGGCGACGTGCATGAGGAGCAGGTCACCGAAGCGCTGGAATTGCAGCGGATCCGGCCGAAGCGCATCGGCGAAATCCTGATGGACCTCGGCTACGTCGAGGAAGACCACGTGCTGAAGGCGCTGAGCGTCCAGTTTGACATTCCCTTCGAGCCGGAGATCAAAGGGCAGATCAATACTGCGCTCACCGTCAAGGTGCCCCTGAACTTCATCCGGGAGTATCAGATGGTGCCCTTCCGGCAAGACGGCGAGGCGTTTCTGGTGGCGGTCAACGATCCCGTCAACCTGCTTCCCCTCGACGACCTCCGCCTGCTCCTGGGCGGAGAGGTGGTCCCGATCCTGTGCCGGCAGGGCGATATCCAGGCCGTCATCGACGGCTACTTCGACCAGCAGGGCGAGAATGCCGCCGACATGATCGACAGCATCGTGCTCACGGACGGGGTCGTCGGCGAGATCCAGACACTCGACGCGACCGACTCCGAGCGCGATCTTCTCGACCTGGCCAACGAAGCGCCGATCATCAAGCTCATCAACCTGCTGATCTCGGGGGCCGTGAAGGAGCGCGCCTCGGACATCCACGTCGAGCCGTTTGAGCGCGAGGTGCGCGTCCGGTACCGGATCGACGGTGTGCTCTACGAGAAGCTGACTGTGCCGAAGTCGCAGCAGGCGGCCATCATTTCGCGCGTCAAGATCATGGCCAACCTGAACATCGCCGAGCACCGCCTCCCCCAGGACGGACGCATCAAGATCCGCCTGAGCGGCAAGGAGATCGACATCCGGGTGTCCGTGATCCCCATCGCCCACGGCGAGCGGGTCGTCATGCGTATTCTCGAGAAAGGCACGTTCCTGTTCGGCCTTGAGGAGCTCGGCATGGACCCGCACGACTACCACCTCGTGGATCGCCTCATCAAGAGTTCCCACGGCATCCTGCTCGTCACCGGCCCGACGGGATCCGGGAAGTCGACCACGCTCTATGCGGCGTTGCAGCGGGTGAATTCGCCCGATCAGAACATCATCACCGTCGAGGATCCCATCGAATACCAGATGCCCGGCATCGGGCAGATTCAGGTTCGGCCCAAGATCGGGCTGACCTTCGCGGCGGGCCTGCGCAGCATCTTGCGCCAAGATCCCGACATCATCCTCGTGGGCGAGGTGCGCGACCTCGAGACGGCCGACATGGCGATCCAGGCGTCGTTGACGGGCCACCTGGTGTTCTCGACGCTCCACACCAACGACAGCGCGGGCGCCATCACCCGGCTCGTCAACATGGGCATCGAGCCGTTCCTGGTGAGTTCGTCCACCATCGCCATCATGGCCCAACGCCTCGTCCGGCGGATCTGCGACTACTGCAAAGAGGCCTACGAACCCGACATCGAGTCCTTGGTCGAGTTGGGAATCCCCCGGCAGGAGGCGGCCGGCAAGGTCGTGTACCGCGGCCGGGGATGCGATCGATGCCAGGGGCGCGGATACTTCGGCCGCACCGGCATCTTCGAACTCCTCGTGATGACCCCCCACATCCAGGATCTCACCCTCAAGGGCGTCGACTCGAACGTCATCAAGCGCGAGGCGAAGAAGGAACACATGCGCACGCTGCGCGAAGACGGCGCGTCGAAGGTGTTCCAAGGCGTATCCACGATCGAGGAGGTGCTCCGCGTGACGCGGGACGACCTCATCGACGAAGTCACGGATTAGTCCCATGGCCGTCTACGAATATCAGGCCATCGCCCGCACCGGGAAGACCGTGAAGGGCGTGATTGACGCCGACTCGCCGGCCGCGGCCCGGCGCAAGCTCCGCGAACAGGAACTCCATCCTACGAAGGTGGCCGAGAGCTTCGGGGCCGGCACCGCGGAACGCGACGATCGCGTCGCCATCGGCCGGATCTCCCAGCGCGAAGTCTCCCTCATGACGCGCCAACTGGCCGTGCTGCTCCAGGCAGGCATGCCCCTGGTGGACGGATTGTCGGCCCTGATCGATCAGACCTCGAACGCCCGGCTCCGGAAGAACATCTACGACGTGCGCGGCCGCGTGAATGAAGGGAGTTCGCTGGCGGAAGCCCTGGGTCACCACCGGCGGGTGTTCTCGGAGCTCTACGTGAACATGGTGCGGGCCGGTGAATCCAGCGGCGGCCTCGAGCAGGTGTTGTTCCGCTTGGCCGACATCATGGAGCGCAACGTCCGCCTGCAGCACAAGGTATTGTCGCTCCTCGCTTACCCCTGCGTCATGGTCATGGTCAGCGTGGGGATCATCACCTTCCTCATGGTGCGTGTGATTCCCAAGATCGTCCTGGTGTTCGAGCACCAGAAGCACGATCTGCCCGGCCTGACCAAAGCGATGATGGCCACTTCGTATTTCATCGGGCACTACTGGTGGGCCATGGCCTTGGCGATGATCGGCCTGTTCGGCCTGTGGCGGGTGTGGGTGGCCCGGCCGGACGGGCGGCGCACCTGGGATCGGATCAAGCTTGGAACACCGTTGGTGGGGCAGCTCTATCAGAAGATGGTCTGTGTACGGTTCACGCGGACGCTCGGCACGATGCTGGAGAGCGGGCTGACTATGATGACGGCGCTCGACGTCGTCAAGACGGTGCTTCAGAACCGTGTCATGCAGGAGGCGCTCGACGAGGTGAAGACGGGCGTCCGGCGGGGGCGCGATCTGTCGGCCCCGCTGAAGGAGACGGGGTTGTTTCCGCCGCTGGTCGTGCACATGGTGGAACTGGGCCAGCGGAGCGGGGCCATCGAGAGCATGCTGATCAAGGTGGCCGACACGTACGACGAGGATGTCGAGTTGACGGTGAACGGAATTGTGAGCGTGCTTGAACCGTTGATGATCGTGGTGATGGGCCTGTTCGTAGGAACCCTCGTCCTTTCGATTCTTCTGCCCATCTTCAGTATGAGCACGCACATGTAGACAAGGAGCAGCAGCCATGAAAACGAATTGGAACAGAAGGGGCCGTGCCGTTGAACGCGCCGCCAGGGCGTCCGGGGCCGCGGCGGGCTTCACCCTCATCGAACTCATGGTCGTGATCGTCATCATCGGCCTGCTCGTCGCCCTCGTGGGGCCGCGGCTCATGGGTGCGGCCGACGACGCGAAGGTCGTGGCCGCCAAGGCGCAGATTCACTCGTTCATGAGCGCTCTGGATCTGTACAAGCTCAAGATGCCGGGCGGGAAGTACCCCACGACCGGTGAGGGGCTTCAGGCCTTGATCACCAACGGCAAGCGCAATTTCCTCAATCAGGACTCGATCCCCGTCGATCCCTGGAACAACGAGTACGTGTATACGTCGCCGGGCGCACAGGGCCACGACTACGAGATCGTGTCCTACGGCGCGGACGGTGCCCCGGGCGGAACCGGCGAGTACGACGCGGACATTCAGAGCTGGAACCTCCAGGATTCGGGCAACTGACGAGGTGGGCCGTCATGACGATCAGGCACGCGGCCGGCTCCGGGACGTCCAGGCGCTGCACGATCCAGGCGCGCGCCGGATACACGCTGATTGAGCTCGCCGCAGTCGTGCTCATTATCGCCATCGTCATGTCCGTGGCCCTGCCGCAACTGCTCCCCTTGCTGGCCTACAGCCGCCTGGAGGGCGCGGCCCGTCACACGGCTTCGTACGGCCGATCGGCCATGGCCCAGTCCGCCCTCGATCGCGAGACGATTATCGTCCGGTTCGACCTGGACGCCGAGCCGAACCGGTACTGGGCGGTGCGGCGGGTGGAGACGGAGGGCGGCCTCTTCGATGATGAGGAAGACGACGACGAGGCCGAGAAGGATGTGCTCGATGTCACCGAGGAGTACGCCGCGGAGATCCTGGGCGCAGGCCGGGAAGAGGAACTGGCCCAGATGAACGCGGAGATCGAAGAGCGCTTCAACCGCTTCTTCCGGCTCGGCGTCGAGGCCCGGGCGCGCAACGTCGAGCAGGACGGATTCCTGGCCGACGTCGGGCCCGACTTCAAGGAGTTCCGGCTGGATGACGACGAGGAGGACGAGTACGAGGAGGTCGAGGGGTTTCTGTTGGGGCGCGTGGTGCTGCCGGAGGACGTGATCATCGAGTCCGTCCGAATCGGGACGACCGATCACACGAGCGGGCTGGTCGAGGTGGAAGTGACGCCGTTGGGCCTGTTCGAGTCGGTGGCCATCTGCCTGAAGGAGAGAGAAGACGAGGACACCTACACCGTGCTGTGGGATCCCATCACGGGCGGCGCCCACGTCCGCCGGGAGGAACCGCTGTGAGGCGCGCCACGGCAGGATTCACCCTCATCGAAGTGATCGTCGCCTTGGGCATCCTGGGCTCGGCCCTGTTCGTCCTGCTCCGGTTTCATTACGGCACGATGCAGCTTCACGGCGAGTTGCGCGACGAGATCACCACGCGCACGCTCCTCGAACAGGCCCTGGGTATCGCCGAGGTCGAACTGACTGCGGGGAACGCCACGGGATCGGACGAGTTCGGCAAACGCTATCCAGACTATGAATACTCCTTTGAAGGCCAGGCCGTCGACCTCGACCAGTATCCCGGGCTGTATCAAGTCCAGGTGATCGTCACCGGGCCCGATGACATCAAGGAGGAGATGGACACGTACATGTTCATCCCGTCGTACGAATGAGGCAAGGCGGATTCACACTGCTCGAGATCCTTGTCGCGGTCTTCATCCTGGCCGTGATCGTTGGCATCGTCTACGCGACCTTCGCGACGGTGGCCAATACGGTGACGGCGGCCCGAGTCAGCGCCGAGGAACTCCGCCTCCGCCAGTTCCTGTTGCGCAGCTTCGAGACCAACCTCGGCTCCGTCTACGCCGACCGCGCGTTCGAGGCCGAAGTCTACCGG
>JAFGTL010000548.1 GCA_016934125.1 Candidatus Hydrogenedentota bacterium | reverse complement strand
GAAAAACAAGGGCATTCTGCAAATAGATGGGCGAGTGTGTATCATGCCCCCGCCCAATGTCAAGCCCCTTCTTCATGCGCGGAGAGATCGCCCTTCACGCGCTCCCACACCGCGTCCAGTTCTTCGAGGCTGCACGCCGTCATGCTCCGTCCGGAACGCTCGATCTCACGCTCCACGCGGGCGAACCGGCACTGGAACCGGGCCGTGGCGCGGCGGAGTTCCTGCGTTGCGTCCGCGTCGAGAAAGCGCGCCAGGTTGACCGCCGAGAAGAGGAGGTCGCCCAACTCGCGTTTCGCGTGTTGGGGGTCGGAAGCGGCGAGGGCGTGCTCGATCTCGGCCGTCTCCTCCCGCACCTTGGCAAGGACGCCTGTCACATCGGGCCAATCGAACCCGACCGCAGCCGCGCGCTGTTGAACGGCGCAGGCTTCCACGAGCGCGGGGCTCGGGGAATCGGCGGCACCAGACACGGATCGGCCTCCTGCGACAAGACACACCTGTCGTGTCGTGAATTGAGCGTTTTCGGACTACTCAGAATGCCCGAGAGTCGGAGAGGAGCACCACCCCCTCGGCCAGATGATCAACCCGTACGCCGGGCCGAAAACCTCCCTCCAGGGCGAGACGCAGTATAGCATCGCGAGGGGATTGCTGCAAGAAGAAAATAGAGATAATTATGGACATAGACCCCTAAATATTACGCCTGGGGCTTTGCGCGGGGGCCGGGCGGCCGGTTCAGGGGCCGCGCAGCGGCTGGACAGGTTGAAAACCCCACCACCGTGTGGTAGACTCTACGCGGATCGGAACACGGTGCGTACCCGTAGCTCAATTGGATAGAGTACTTGGCTACGGACCAAGGGGTTGGGGGTTCGAGTCCCTCCGGGTACGCCATATTGGATAGCGAAGGCCGCGGGCGGTTGAGTCTGCCCGCGGCCTCTTTTTGCTCAGCGCGACTACAGCTTTTTCACGCGGATGTTCCGATACCACACCTCGCCGCCGTGATCCTGAACAAACAGGTAGCCTTTCATGGCCTGTTCGTTGTAGGGAATGTCGAACTTCCCAACCGGTTTCGTCATGATCGAGAAATCGACATCGAGAATCTTCCATCCGTTCATGGTGGCCTGCAGGCGCTTGCCCTGCATGATCATGTCGACGGAGTTCCACTGGCCCGTCGGATTGCTCATGTTGAACATGGGCGTGGCCACGTCGTAGAGGGCGCCGCAACTGTGCCGGGTGGGCTCCTGGCCGTGGTCGTCGTAGACTTGGATCTCGAAGCCTTTGAACGGGGGACTGGCGGGATCGGCGCGGAACATGATGCCGCTGTTTGTGCCCGGGGCAACCTTGAACTCGACGTGGAGCTGGAAGTCGCCGAATTCCTCGGGCATGTAGCCGACGTACTTGGTGGGCTTCTTCCCGAAGATGTGAATCACCCCGTCTTTGATCTCGAAGATGCCCTTCGTGCCGCCGGGCACCTCCCATCCGCCGGCGTGTTCGCCGTCGAGCAGATCGATCCAGCCCTCGCCCTCCGGCGCGGGCGTCACCGCGCCGATCGGCCTCGGATCGGGTTTCTTCTCGGCTTCGTCAGCCCCCAGGAGCGGTGCGGCCAGCGCGGCGGCCAGCACGAGTGCGGTGCCGTATCGAGCCCGTGTCTTCATGGCGACCTCCAGGTTGTCGTGATCGTGGCAAACAGTCGGCACCGGCAAACCCCGGCCGGGCGCGATTATACCAGGCGGCGGAGCGTGGATCAGTCCTCAGGCCCGAGTTCCTCGCCGTACTTGCGGAACAATCCCCTGAACTGGTGATAGGTGAGGCCGAGCGACTCGGCGGCCTTCCGCTGGTTGAAGCGCGTACGGATCAAGGCGTCCCGCAAGAGGCCGATTTCCACCTCGCGCACCGCGGCCTCGAAGGTCTTGCCGGCCAGCGCGTCCGTCGGGGAAGGGGCGGGGCCGGGGGCACTCGCCGCCGCGGGCGGGGCCTCTTGGCCGGCCTGCGCTTCCCCTGCACCGGACTCGGGCAACGGCGCGTAGGGCGACTGGAATGGATCGAAGATGATCTCGGTGTGCTCGATGATGTTGTCGTCGGAACGATACACGGCGCGCTCGACGACGTTCTTCAGTTCCCGGACGTTGCCGGGCCACGCGTAGTCCTCGAGCACGTCGATGGCCTGATCCGTGAACTGAACGACGTTCTTCCAGCCCAGCTCGAAGGCCATCCGCGATGCGAAATGGCGCGCCAGCACCATGATGTCTTCGCGGCGCTCGCGCAGCGGCGGCAGGAAGAGCACCTCGAAGGACAGCCGATCGAGGAGATCCTCTTTGAACCGGCCGGCGGCGGCAAGGTGGCGGAGATCGGAATTCGTGGCGCCGACGATGCGTACGTCCACGCGGATCGCCTCGGAACTGCCGACGCGCTCGAACATGCCGTATTCCACAACCCGCAGGATCTTCTCCTGGCCCTCGACGGGAATCGTGCCGATCTCGTCGAGAAACAGCGTCCCCTCGTGGGCCGCCTCGAACCGGCCCGTGCGCCGGCGCACCGCCCCCGTGAACGCGCCCTCTTCGTGGCCGAACAACTCGGACTCGATCAGCGAGGGTGCCAGGGCCGAGCAGTTCAGCGCGACAAAAGGCTCCTGCCACCGTCCGGACAGGTAGTGGATGCGGGACGCGGCGAGTTCCTTGCCGGTGCCGCGTTCGCCGATGATGAGCACGGGGCGGTCGACGCGGGCGGCTCGGGACAGTTGCTCCTGGAACGCGAGGAACGCCTCGGACTGGCCGAGGGCCTCCTGCCCCCCCACGTGCCGGGGGTTAGGGGAATCCCCCTCCGGGTGTTGGTGGCTGCGCGTCGTGAAATCGTCGCCCACAGTTCGACCTCCCTGACCAGAGTTTAGCAATTTTCGCCACACAAACGCAACCGCCCTGTGCGCCACTCTCGTGCTAACACATTGCACGCTCTCCTGTTAGGCCCGATTCCGGGGCATTGGCATGATGATTGCCATATGCAGAGGTGCCTGGCCCAGAAGGCACAGGCAATGGAAGGGGCAAAGGAGAACCATGTCAACGACTACGGCAGCGAAGGATGAGCGACGGTTTGTGCGGGTTCCGTTCACAGGGCTGGCAACCTACCGGTGCGGCTCGCGGGACACGGGAGGCGCGGTCTGCCTCGACGTAGGCCGGGGCGGCATGCGCGTCGAGTTGGGACGCTACCTCAGGCCGGGCCGCCGGCTCCTGGTGTCGGTGTCGGGCCTGCCGGGGCAGAACGAGCGCATCGAGTTGAAGGCGCGGGTGGCCTGGTGCCGGCCGACCACGAACCCGAGCGTGTTCCTGACGGGACTCCGGGTGTTCCACGATGATGCGCGTTCGGTGGCGGGGCTCACGGAGTTGTTCTACCGGGGGCTCGAACAGATGGGCTTGATTGCGTGCGCGAGCGGTGACGGGACTCCGGGCTCGGAAGGGCCCGAGCGCCCGAATGAGGCCGGCGAACGGCCCGTCGGCGCGCGTTGGACGTTGTTGCGGGTAGGCCAAGCCGCCCGGCCGTCGATGACGGCCGCGATGGCGGTGGTGGCCGCGGGCCTGGGGCAGATTACGACGTGGTAGTCGGAGGAGGAACCATGGGGATTTTCAGTCGGACACGCGACATCATCCGGGCACACCTGAATGCCCTGTTGGACAAGGCCGAGGCGCCCGAGAAGCTCGTGGCGATGATGGTGCGGGAGATGGAAGACTCGCTCGCGTCGCTGAAGACGACGTGCGCGGGGGCCATGGCCGCACGCAGGAAGGCGCAACGCCAAGCTGGGCAGGCCCGGGAATACGCGGATGCCTGGGGCGACAAGGCCGAGGCCGCGGTAGCGCGGGGCCGGGACGATCAGGCGCGTCATGCCCTCGTCGAACGGCGACGATACGCCCGGCGCGAGGAGGCGCTGAGCGAAGAGGTGGCCCAGCACGATCGCGTGGTCGGCCGCTGCCAGGAGGACATCGCGGAGTTGGAAGAGAAGATCCGCGACGTGCGCGAGAAGCAGCGCGTGCTCATCGAACGGCACACCCACGCCCTGCAGAAGAAACGCGCCCAGACGGACATCCGCCGGTTCGACACGTCAGACACGCTCGCGCGCGTGGACACCCTGGCCGAACGGCACGCTCCCGCGTATGCCGCGGCCGACTGGGGCGGCTCCGCACGGCGCGGCGACGGCCTCGCCGGGCGGTTCGGGGAACTCGACGGGGCCGACGGCATCGAAAAGGAACTCGAGGAACTCAAGGCGGCGGCCCGGTAGCGGCGCGGAGGAATCGGACATGGCAGATATCATCAGATACAGGCGGGCCGGGCTGTATCGCTCGCGGGACGGGATCCTCTTCGGGGTGTGCAAGGGAACGGCCGAGTATTTCGACTTGTCGGTATTCTGGATGCGGGTGGTCGCGGTGGTTGTCCTGTTGTGCACCGGGCTGTGGCCGGTGACAGGCATCTACCTG
>JAFGTL010000547.1 GCA_016934125.1 Candidatus Hydrogenedentota bacterium | reverse complement strand
GGGGCCTTCGTATCCTCGTAGAACCAGCGCAACGGGATCGAGAGGACCTTCAGATCGTGGGGCCGGTGCGCGCTTCCGGGGATGGGCTGGGCGTGCGTGGTCAGCAGAACGCGCATCCCCGCCTCCTCGTCGTCCAGGAACGTGATGCTCGAGTAACCGTATTGCTGGGTAGGATCTTCCTCGATGGTGCGTACGTGGCCCCACGTCTTGGCGCCATCGCTCGAAATGGCCGCATCGAGGGGCGTGCGCGCCGTGTACGTGTACGCCCGCGGATACCGCTCGAAATCGTGGTTCGGGAAGGTAAACAGGATGTCGCCCGCCCACCCCATCCGCCGCGTATAGGCCGTGTCGGGAATCCGCTCCGCCGTCTGCGGCGAACACGGCCCGATCAGCCCCGTCGGCTCGGGCGGTGCCCAACTAAGGCCCCGATCGTCCGACCACGACTGGGCATGGAACCCCATCGTCGTCCGCCCGTACATCCAGAACCGCCCGTCATCAAGCTCGACGATGCCCGGCTCGTTGAAGTTCTGCGAACCCCAGTCCGCCCGCGCCGGCACGTGCTCCCCCGCCTGCCACGTCAACCCGTCGTCATCCGAATACACCATCACGCCGAGCCGGCCGGGGTAATCGCGGCAGGCCAGCACAATCCGGCCCCGATCCCCGTACCGCCCGTCCGGATCGCGTACTTCGAAGAGCCGATCATTGTTGGCAATCCGGTGCGGATGCCCCGCATTCGCCGCCACCGGCTCCCCGAACGTCTTGCCGCCATCCGTCGAGCGCCGCACATAGTGCAGCGAACCCTCCGGGCCCCCTTTGCAGTAGAACGAGAAGAGCACCGTGCCGCGCGATGTCCGCAGCAGGCTCACCGACATCACGTTCGAACCGAGCTGCTCCTGCAGCACCTCGATGGGCCCCCACGTCCGGCCCCCGTCCGCCGATCGCCGTGCCGAGATCCGGCACGCGGAGTCATCGCCCCACTTCTCCGTATAGAAGTCGCTCCATGCCACCAGCAGCGAACCGTCCTCGAGCACCACGATGTCGCCTTCCGTGTCACGCTTATCCGGATGCGTCCGCTCCGAGAGGATCGACCACAAGATCCCATTGCCGCGCAGCACGTGCGTCACGCCCGAGCGATAGCCCGGCCCATCGGCGAAATCGGGCAGCGCAGGGCGCGCCACCTCCTGGCCCAGGGCGCGGCGATGAAAGTCCACCCCCTCGAGCCCCGTCGACGGGTGCTTCGTGCCCGCATCCGCCGCCGCCAGTCCTGCAAGCGCAGTCCACACCACGATGAGAACCCACCCATGCGAAAACGGCGAAACCATCCGTGCCTCCCCTTTCCTTACGGCAAACCCCGCGATCACGCCCTTCACACAGCCACCTCCCTTCGACACAACCGCGACTATAGCGTACGCCGGCATCGCCAGGCCACATCATTTCCGGGCACGGGGCTCGTCCCCGAGAATTCAGGCAATTCGGCGCCTTTCTCTACCGGACTCGAGACGCTACAATGGCAAACGAGCCCCCCGGCCCGGATCGGCGGGACAAACGCCTGCGAGGAGGGAGATCATGACTGTCGAACTGTTCAAGACACTCGCCTTTGTTGCCATCCTGCTCACGGGACTCGCCGGCGGATACCTCTCGCTGCGACTCGCCGCATCGAGCCGCAAGGAAGCCATCTTCTCCCTTGGCAACTGCCTCGCCGGCGGCATCTTCCTCGGCGCCGGCCTGATCCACATGCTGCCCGACGCCCAGGAAGGCTTCTCCGCCGTGGCCGCCGGCATCGACTTCCCCGTCGTGTCCGTCATCTGCGCATGCGGATTCCTTCTCGTGCTCCTCATCGAACGCGTCGCCACCTCCGGCCACGGCCACGCCGGAGAGGAGCAGGCCCCCTCATCCAAACCCGTCTACCCCTACGTCCTCGCCCTTGTCCTGTCGATTCATTCCATCATCACCGGCATCGCATTGGGCGCCGAAGGCACCGTCGCCATGGCCTTCGTCATCGTCGTCGCCGTGCTCGCCCACAAAGGCTCCGCCGCCTTCGCCCTCAGCATCAGCCTCCAGCGCGCCGGCACGGCCCGCGCCGCCGTGTGGCGCACCGTCATCCTGTTCTCCTTCATGACGCCTATCGGCATCCTCGCCGGCGCCGGCCTCACCCGACTGCTCACCGGCACCGCCGAGGAAGTCTTCGAGGCCATCTTCGACGCCCTCGCCGCCGGCACCTTCCTCTATGTCGCCTCCATGGAGATCATCGAACACGAATTCGCACAACGCCAGCGCCGCGTCGCCAAATTCGCCTGCGTCACCCTCGGCCTCGCCCTCATGGCCGCCCTCGCCATCTGGACGTAGCCCGCGCACCAATCTCGACGCGCCCGGCCCGGCGAAGCCCGCGGTCGATCGCTCGACTTGCGCCCCCTTTCGCGACCACACACCGCACGGACAGCACGGATCGTGCCGGCTCTCGCGCCCACGGCAGGCGGGGCTCTGTGCGGTGCTGCTACGCGTTTCCGGGTGGTATTCTCGCGTCAACGGAGGAAGATCAACGCAGAGGGCGCAAAGGATGCGGAGCCGCGCAGAGGACTACCGCAGGCGGATCCGAGCCCCCCGGCATGATCGCGCTCTGCGAACGCGCTCAGAGCGCGCCGTCTCCGTCTTTGTCGCATGCCACGAACCTTCTCATGACATCCGACGGGGGCATGAGGAGCGGGTGAATCGGCATTGTCCGGGCGTCGTAGTCCTCCTCGCGGAGTCTCTCGATTCCTGCCTGGACTGCGGGGATGTGATCCGTGAGGAACTGATCCAGCGAGACCTCCGCCTGCCTGCCGCGTGACTCGTCGTCCGCAGGGGCCATCTGCTCAAACCAGAACGTCAGCCGCTCGCGCAACGCGGCGTCGTCGAGCCCGGCAAACTCCCGCCAACCTGACAGGAGAACCGCCCCGAGTTTGTGCTCGATGTCCCAGATCGCAGGCCAGAGGGCCTGCTCATATTCCTTCTCACCAAAGATGGGGAAGAACACCCCTCCACCCCTCCGCGTCGGAAAACCAACATGAAGGCCGGACATTCAGGAAACGCCTATTGCGCGCGTCCCTGGTTTGTCCACCTCACGAGACTCTTGCCCACCCATATGCTCCCGATGCCGAGGGCCGCGCCAAACATCAGTCGATCCAACGGCCACGGCATGGGAACGCGATTCAGCACTGCGCTGAGGCCCACCAGGCCAAGCGTGGACGCCACCAGTCTCAGCAAGACACCGAGACATCCTCTCCCAGTCGGTGAATCCAATGCCATTCTCCCGCCTCGATGTTCAGCCCTTTGGCGTTGTGGCGTGGCCTTCAGACCACGCCACCCCTTCGCGGCTCCATGTGCGGCTCTGTCTTACTATATCACAGTCGCCCGAATCCCGACACAGCGCCGCGAAGGCAACGCGTGCGTCGCTGCGGAATCCCCCCGCGGGACACACAAAACGGCGGACTGCGTGTCCGGCCGCTGCCGCGACTCGCAGTCCGCCGCTGGATCCGGCCTTATTCGACGACGATCTCCTCGGGGGCCGCGGTGTGCGACACCTCCGGGTTGTAGTACTCGTACACCCGCGACTGCGGCGTCTGGGCGCGCAGCGGGAACTTGGCCTGGAGCTTGTACGAGAACTCGATGGTCCCGTTCGCGTCGATCTTCTCGAAGTAGCAGATGATCTGACGCGCCGTCAGCTCGTACTTGTCGAGCGTGCCGTCCTGCACGAGCGCTTCGAGATCGGCCGCCACCACCTGGAATCCCGGCGGAATCCCGAGATCGACGATGATCATCTGGGCCGCCGCCGGCCGGGTGTTGTGCACCGACACGGACGCGGCCACGAGATCGTTGACGGCCAGTTCGCGTTTGTCATACTCGACGGCGATCGTCATCGGCGGCTCTTGCGCCGGCGCCGCGCCGGCCCACGGCTCGTAGTAACGCCCGACGATCTGATACAGCAGGCTGCCTTCGCCCTCGAGATCGAGCACGACGGTGTTGGCCGCGGCGCGCGTCCTGTCGCCGAGATCGATAAGGCGCATCACATCGCTGTCCTCGGGCGTCACGCGCACCTCCGCCGCCCGCTCGCCGTTGAGATCGACGGACACGGTGGCGTCCACGGTTTCCGTCCGGCTGCCGAGGCTGAGCATGAGGGCCTTGAGCGCGAGGATCGTGGGTTGTGTCGAGCCCCAATGGCCCTGCGAGCTCTTGGCCCGGATCAGGTAGGTGAGCGCCTTGGTGGCCGTCTCGGGATACTTGTTCGCCTTGAGCAACGCGATCGCCGCCAGCGCCGTGGTTTCGATATCGGCCGCCGCGCCGTGGGTGAACGTCACCGTGCCGCTGGCGCCCTCCCAATGGGCCGTCTCCTTATCCTCTTTACGGAGGTCGTAGAGCGTATCGAGCACGCGCTGCGTCAGCGGATCCTTCGGATCCCACGACGCGAGCGCATTGGCCACGAGGGCGACGACATACGGCTCCCGGCTATCGCCCCAGTTGGCCCGCAGGTAGTCGATGGCCTTCCGCGCGCCCCCACCGCGTTCGCCCGTGCTGATCACCGCCTCGGCGATGTAGGCCGTCACGAGCACGCCGCTGTTCTGGATGTGCGTCCACGACTCGGCGTGGAGATACTGCTCATCGGGCCGCCACGAGCCGTCCGATTCCTGCTGCGCGAGGAGCCAGGCCCGCGTCCGCTCGATCACGGCCGGATCCACCTCGTGCACCTCGGCCATGTCGTAGAACTGCTTCAGCCCGAGCGCCGTGAGCGCCTTGTTGGCGGGCGCATCGCCGAACCACGAGAATCCGCCCCCGTTCACCTCGTACGCCAGCAGCCGCTGGTAGCCGGCGTTGATGAAGCCCTCGGCCTTCATCTGCGTTTCCGGGTTGATCTGATCCGTCGCCTTCATGTACTGGACGATGAGCACGTTCGGATACGTGGCGGCCGTCGTCTGCTCGAAGCACCCGCACGGCATCCGCAGCATGCTGTCCATCCCGTCCACGATCTGGCTGTACACCCCCGGGAAGATGCGCACCAGGATCTTGCTGGCCCCGTCCACGGCGTGGGCCGGGATCTCGATACTATGCTCGATCCGGCCCGAGAGCCGATCGCTGAACGTCACGTTCTGCTCCTGCCCGTCGGGAAGCACCTCGATCTGCCGCCGGATGGCATCGCTCATCTGGGCGCCGTAAGCGTACACCGTGAGCCGGTGCGCGCCCAGTTCAACCACCTCGATGGGGAAATACACCGAGCGCACCTGCTCCGGGCCGAGCGTCATCACGAGTTCGCTGTCGCCCTCGAAGGCAAACCAGGGCTCCTCCTCGAATTTCAGGCGGATCTCCTGGGCCTCCTTCAAGTAGTTGTACACCACCACCGGGATCGACACCCGATCGTGTTGCGTCAGCGCAACCGGCAGATCGATGTCCACGAAGAAGTCCTGAAACACCCGCAGCGGCGCGTCCTTGCTGCCCAGCGCGCCCGCCCGCGACGACGCCATGGCCGTCATCCGCCACGTCGTGATGCTGTCCGCCAGCGGCACGTCCAGCACGGCCACGCCCGAACCGTCCGCGATGAGGGCCGGCTCGAACAGCAGCGTTTCGGGGAAATAGTGCCGCAGCCGCACGGGCTGATCCGCCGAGCCCGCCGCCGCGCTGGCCGAGGGCACGGGGGCCGCCTCGTCAAGCACCATCAACTTGTCCTCGGCTACGCCCGCGCCCACGCCGAATGCGATCATCTCCGGCTCGGCATCCTGCGCCGCCCAGTGCCGCATGAGTCCGCCTTTCGCAACGCGCCGTGGCGGCACCGCCACGATATCGTCGGGCGTCCCGTGGATCTCGTCCGGGCCCGCCGAGGTGATGCTGAAATAGCCGCCCGACTTGACGGCCCGCGAGAGATCGAGCGAGTACGCGTTGCCCCAAGGGTCGAGCAACTCGTTTTCCCGCAGATACTTGTCACGCAGCAGCCCCTTGAGCAGCGTGTCGGCCGCGACGTCCGAGTGCCACCGCAGATACTTCTGAACCGCCCGCTGAATGTGCTCGAGATCCCGCTGCACCCGCTCCTGCGCGGCCTGTGCCGCACCCGCCTGTCTCTCGGTGAACGTGTTGATCTTCACGGGCGGCTCGGGCAACTCCGGCGCCGACGCCAGCAACACGCACGCCGCCGTCTGCTGATCGGCCGACCACGCCGGCTCCGTACGGGGCCCGCCCTCTTCCCGCACAGGCCCGCGCGTGATCAGGCTGTCGATGTCGTAGCCGTGGATCTCGTAACGGGGCTGCATGATCTCCTTTTCGAGGGTGAAGTACACCTTCTCGAGGCCTGGGTGGATCTCCTGAAGCGCGAACACGCTCTCGTCCACGATGGCCAAGCCGATGGCCGCGGCCGTGGGCGCGCCGGCCCGATTCGTCACCCGGAACCGCAACCGGGCGGTTTCGCCGGGCTTGTACACCTCGCGATCGAGTTCCACCCCGAGTTCGAGGGCATCGGCCGGATTCACGTAGACGTGGCGCGAATCGCGCACGATATCCGTGCCGGGCGTGAAGGTATACGCCTGGATTCCGATCCCGCCCGCCAACGCCGCGTCGAGATCGAGTTCGAGCGTGGCCCGGCCCGCCGCCAACTCCGCGGCCCTCGTCATCACGGTTTGCCCGGCCCGCACCATGTCGAAGTACACCGTGCCGGACGCCTTCGTCGCGAACACTTCGGCCTGTAGCGTGTCGCCCACGCGATACAACGTCTTGTCCGTGCGCAGGATCAGGCTGTCCGCGCCGCCCTCGCACGACAGCGAGAACTCCTTCTCAACGGATCGGCCCTGTCTGTCCCGCGCCGTCACCTTCAGCGCCACCGTCCCGGCCCGATCCGGCCTTACGGTGACGGTGGCGATGCCGAGCGCGTCGGTTCGCCTGTCCGTTTCGGCCGCGTCCACACGCGGGCCCTGGATGGTGAGGGCCGCCTTGGCCGCGGGGCTGCCGTCGGGGTGCGACACGAGCAGGAACACGCGGTTACCGAGCCCCGGCGCCAACGCGCCGCCCTCCGGCACCGCGTAGATCGTCAGCGGCGCCTCGGCCACGGGCGTCATGACCACTTTCTCCTCGCGGTGGTCGGCCGTATCCGTCACCACCGCCTCGAGCCGCACCGACGCCGCCCCCTGCTCGATCGGCGTGCCCGCGAAATACGCCGGCAGCGGCAACTCGAACGTCCAATGCCCGTTCCCGTCCAGCGTGCCATCCAATTCGGCGAATTCCTCGAATCCGATCTCGAATTTCGACGCCACGATATGCACACGCCCCTCGCTTACCGGTTTCCCGAAGAAGTAGTCCGCCTGCACCTCGCCCGTCAGCGTCTCCCCGGGCAGGTAGTAGTCCTTGCCCGTCTTCACGTTCACCTTGAACTTAGGCAGCACGTAGCGATCGACGGTCACCTGCTTCTCCGTCTCCACCGAGCCGAGCACGGCCCGCACCATGTACGCGCCAAGGTTCACCTCGCTGGCCAGATCGAACTCGCCCGCCGCGATCCCGAACTCGTCCGTGTCCACCGCCCGCTTGAATACCTTGTTCCCTCTCGAGTCCATCACCTCGAACACGAGCGCCTGCCCCGCCTCGGGCGTCAAGTCCGCCGCCGACAGGCACAGCGCCCGCATCTGGATCCGTTGCCCGGGCTGATACATCGGCTTATCCGTCGTCAGCAGGATCTTGGCCGCCCGCCTGATCGACACCGGCAGCACGATCCGATCCTCGCCGAGCCGTTTCGACGTCACGACAATGCGCACTTCCGCGTCGCCCTCGATCTCCTCCGGTACGTCGAACCTCAGCTCGAGCGTGCCCTCGCCGTTCGTCTCCCCGGAGAACAGCCGCGTCTCGCCCGATTCGCCCGCGAGCACCGCCTCGACGCGCGCACCGCGCACCGGCTCGCCGGTAGCGTGGTTCGCCGCGACAAACCGCACACTCGCCCGGCTCCCCGCGAGCAGCGAACGATACGCCACCACGCGGCATTCGAGCTGCGCCATTACCGCGGCCAGGCTCCGTGCGCCCCGCTCGGTGCCGTGGGGGCCCCGGAACGCATACCGCA
This sequence comes from Candidatus Hydrogenedentota bacterium, assembly GCA_016934125.1. GTDB lineage: Bacteria > Hydrogenedentota > Hydrogenedentia > Hydrogenedentales > SLHB01 > JAFGTL01. The sequence goes on along the minus strand of JAFGTL010000547.1, from coordinate 10,340 downwards.
GGACACACAGCGGGATGCGTTCCTCGGGCAGCGAGCCCGCCAGGTGCAGCGAAAAGCGGTTCCACCGCGACATGAGCGACACCGGCGTCGACTGTTCGAGCAGCGTGTTGCCGTCCAGATCGACGATTGACACGTCGAGCCGGCCCGACTCCGCGCCCCCGAGCGGATTCTGCACACGGAATCGCGCCACGAGCCCGTCCTCCATCCGCTCGACTTCGATGGCGTCCCGATCCACCCAGCCCACCCAGCCGCGCACCTCGAGCCCAGCACCCGCTCCGGCGCCGGCCGCCAACAGCAGCCCAAGCACCGCGGCCATGCCCGAGCATCTGATCGAGAAGCTACGCATAATCCTATCCTCCCGCGGCATGGCCGCGTGCGGTTCTGTCGCCGTTCAACATGAGTGCGCCCGGCGCCGGCGGGCCCGAACCCGCCCTGCGCTCCGTTCAGTTGGACCCCGTTTCCCCGCCGGGGTTCGTCAACGGCGCACTTGTGCGGCAACGCGGCACGCGGTACGATGGGGACGGGTGCGGGCACGGGGAGTACGCCGTGAAACGGAAGGCCTTTACGCTCATTGAACTGCTCGTGGTGATCTCGATCATCAGCATCCTCGCGAGCATGCTCCTCCCGGGCCTGGCCCGGGCACGCGAGGCCGCCCGCCGCGCGAGTTGTCAGAACAACCTGCGCCAGGTGGGCCTCAGCTTCCACATGTACGCCGACGAAAGCAACGGGTTCTATCCCTCCCTGCAGGAGTTCGTCGGCGACGGCTGCACCCAGAAGAACACGCGCACCCTCATGTTCGACGGCCTCGCCGTCTTCCCCGAATACCTGTCCGACACGGCGGTGCTCATCTGCCCCTCCGATCAGGACGGCTCGAATCAGTTCGAGGCCGGCCGCTGGCGCCGCCCCACCGGCCCCGGCGGCTCCCGCGCCGGCCAACCGATCAATCCCTGCCTCATCGATCAGGTTTCCTACTTCTACACGAGCTGGGTGTTCCGCACCGAGTGGATCGCCGAGGAAGCCACCAACGACATGTCCCAGTTGTTCGCCCGCGACCTCCAGGATCTCATGGTGAGCGGCACGGTAGGCGATCTTACCTCGGACTGGACGTTCACCGACGAGGCCGGCGAATCCCACCCCGTGTTCCGCATCCGGCAAGGGATCGAGCGATTTTTCATCGAAGACATCAACAACCCGGCCGACACCGCGGTATCCGAGACGCAAATCGCCGTCCTGTTCGACAAAGTGGATCTGAATCCCCTCGAATTCAACCACCTCCCCGGCGGCGCCAACGTCCTGTACATGGACGGCCACGTGAAGTTCATGAAGTATCCCGGCGAGTTCCCCGCCAGCCGGGCCTGGGCCGAACTCGTCGACGCACTCGAACTCTGATCCCCGATCAGTTCCGCCCGCCCCGATCCCAGATCCGCTGTGCAAGCACCGTGCTCCCCCGCGCCTGGGCGAGGCTGAGCGGCGTGCGCCCGTCCCCGTCGCGCAGGTTGACGTCGCCGTTCCGCGCCAGCATACTCAAGGCCAACGCCTCCGGCGCGCCGGCCACCGCCAGATGGATGGGCGTGTCCCCGCGCTGATTGCCGGCGTTCACGTCGGCCCCGTGTTCAAGCAGCACCGGCACCAGTTCGAACCGGCCGGCCTCGAGCGCGGTGTGGAGCGGCGTGTTGCCCTGGCCATCTTTCACGTTGACGCTCGCCGTCCGCGTGCCCACCACCTCGACGTACTTCTCCAACGTGCCGTCGGGCCGTTCCCGCCGCCGGGTTTCCCACACGTTCCAGTCGGCCAGCAGCAGCCGCACGATCTCGCCGTCGTTGTTGGCCACGGCCACCTGGAGCGCCCTCCGCCCATCCGGCGCCTTGAGATCGGGATCGGCATTGTACTGAAGCAACAACTCCACCATCGCCGTCTGCCGGCGATCGGCGGCCAGCAACAGCGGCGTCCAGCCGGACGTGGTGGCGGCGTTCGCGTCCGCCTCGTAATCGAGCAGAAGCCGCCCGATGTCGGCGCGCCCGTCCCGCGCCGCGCGATGGAGGGCCGTGTTCCCGTCCACGTCGCGCAAGTCCGCCGAAACGCCGTTGCTCAGCGCCTCGCGCACCGCGGCCACGTTGCCACTGCGCGCAGCCTGGTGGAACGCCGTCAGGCCGTGAATGTCGCGCTTGGCGGCCCGGGGCTGCCCGCACCCCGCTGCGGCGGCTACCACGCACCACAGCGCAAGCCACCGCAGGCCCGCGCGCCCGCCGTTCCGATGACGCGAAGCCATGCCGCGCCTAATCCGGCACGATGGGATCGCAGTATTTGTCGACGCCGAGGTAGCCCTTGACGTACACCCGCCACCAACACCACGGAATCCGGAATCCCCCATCCGCGGGCAGCGGCTCAGGCCGTGTACAGAGCGTAACGTGTTTCATCGAGCGGTTCCTCTCGTGTTCGATCAGGGCCCGAGTTCTTCAATGGCCTGCGCGAGCCGGCGCCGCAGCTCCGGGAGCCGGTAGGGATCCTGATCCCACGTGCCCCAGGTGGGCACGGCCGTGCGCACCACCTCGTCCACCACCTCGCCGCCACCCCTCGCATCGAGCAGCGCGAAGTACTCGTAGTCTTCCATGCCGTCGCGCAGATTCTTCAGGCGGATCGACGCCACCGGCCCGTCGATGCCCGCCATGTCCCCCGGATAGAACAAGGCGCCTTCGCAGTTCCACCGGATCCGGAACCCCGGATCCAGCCACGGATTGCGGTTCGGGCTGCCCCAGTACACGGCCGACCAATACAGCAGGCCCGTGATCCCGTAGCGCCGGTTGAGCCACGGCGCGATCCGGTAACTCAGCACCGGAAAGTCCAGTTCCCAATAGGGCGGATCGGCCTCCGCCACCGCCTCGTACTCCGGGTAGTAGCCCCCCGGCGCACGCTGCGTCAGCGCCGTGTAACTCCACACCGCGTCGCCCTGCGCCTGCACGCGTTTGACGCTCGGCTCGTGGATGAACGCGAACAGCGGACACCAGATGTCGATGGCCTCGTCGAGCGTGCCCCAGTCCGCCTTCTGCGTGTACGGCTGCTCGACCACCAGCCGCCGCAGCCGCGGCTCGCCCTCAGCCACCATCGCCCCGAGTTGCCGCACCCGCTCGTAGGCGTCCTTGTCGTTCGGCTCATCGAGCATGTAGAGGTATGCGCCCTTCGCCCAGCCTTTCCCTTCGAGATGGGCGTACCACGAGCGGTAGAAGTTCTGCGCCTTCTCGCGATCCGCGCCCAGGACGTCCTTGAACGGCGCGCGCGGCACCCCGATGTTCGTGACGTGGTGCCGCTCGATGAATTCGGTGATGGCCCGATCGGTTTCGTCATCCACCACGATGGCGCCGTCTTCGCCGGGCTTCGGCATCAGGTGCCCGGGAATCTCGGGGTTAATCCGGTGCGCGGCCATCATGGCCGCATAGCGCTCCTCGATCTCGAAGAACTCCTCCGAGTCCTCGGCCAGCCCGAGATACCTCGCCACCCGGCCGACTCCGCCGAAGTGGTTCTCGTGCGTCGGCCCGTCGGGCAGCGTGAAGTTCCACACCCGCACCTCCACCGGGATCTCCGCCGCGCTCACCCCTTTCGCCGTCACGCGGAACGTGCCCGTGTATACCCCCGGCGCCGCGTCCCGCGGCACGGCCACATCCACCCACAGCGGCTGCTGATGGCCCTCCCAGAGATCGAAGCCCACCGCCCCGAACGGCGCCCCGTCAAGGGCGTTGTTCCGCCACCGCGGCATTTCGATGGGACTGCCCGAATAGGGGTGCTTGAACGGCACGAGCGGATCCGGCACGAGCCCGGGCGGGCACGTGGCGTGCGGCGCCGAATACCGGATCGGAACGAAGGCCTCGCGATACAGCGTCACGCACTCCGCCGGCAACTCGGCGCCGTCTTCCCTGCGCAACGGCGACATCTCGGCGCTCACGGCCCCCAGGCTCCCGCCTTCCGCCCGAACGATTACCTGGAACGACTCGGCCTCGTTGCGTGCGCACGCAATGGCCGCGGCCTTGGCCCCTTCCACCGGAACGGTGGCCCGCACCCGCACGGTTCCCGGCACCGCCGACAGCGAAATGGCCGGCTCCGCGGCCGCAAGTGCACACGCCATCGCCGCCACTGCTCCGAGCCCAACGAGACGCATCCATCTCATCGCGCACCCTCCTCCCGGCCATCCGCGGCCCCCGATCCCCTTTCAAATCCTCCGTTCACACTACTATAATGCCCATCCGCAAACCAAGAAGGGAGCCATCATGGATCGCGTTGCACCGGGAATCTGGAGAATCCGTTTGGGGACGCCGGAAGCCGCCACCCCGATCGCCCTGCGCCAACGGCCGCCCCTCGATGACGCGCTGGCCGTATTGCGCCCCGTCGAGACGCCGCCCATCGCCGAACAGGACATCGCCTTCGCCACCTCCGCCCGCGGATGCACCGTCCGGCTCCCCTGGGATCAGGAGGAAGAGATCTACGGGTTCGGCCTCCAGCTCAAGTCGCTCCGCCAAACCCGACGCAAGCGCACTATCCGCGTCAACGCCGATCCCAAGGCCGACACCGGCGATTCCCACGCCCCCGTGCCGTTCTACGTGTCGACGAACGGCTACGGCGTCTACGTCGACACCGGCCGCTACGTCAATTTCTACTGCGGCAGCCACGCCCCCGTCGTACAGCCCGGCGCGCTCCGCCCGCCCCGCCCGGTTGTCGTCGACGTGCCCGTCGCCCATGGCGTCGACATCTACTTCTTCGCCGGGCCCACCATGAAGGAGGCCGTCCAGCGCTACAACCTGTTCGCGGGCGGCGGCTGCCTCCCGCCCCTGTGGGGACTCGGCGTCATGTATCGCTGCGACCACCGGTCTTCCGCCGAAGAGGCCCTCGGACTCGCCCGCAGCCTCCGCGACGCCAGCCTCCCCTGCGATGTGTTCGGCCTCGAACCCGGCTGGCACTCCCACGCCTATCCCTGCACCTACCAGTGGGCGCCGGAGCGCTTCCCCGAACCCCAGCAATTCCTCGACGCCATGGCCGAGGCCGGCTTCAAGGTGAACCTCTGGGAGCACGTGTTCGTCGACGAATCGTCGCCCCTCTACGAGCCCCTCCTGCCCTACGCCGGCGACTTCCAGGGCATGTCGGGCCTCACCCCCGACTTGAGCATGAACGGCGCCCAGTCCATCTTCGCCGCCCACCACGATGAACACCTCGTCGCCAAAGGCGTCGCCGCCTTCAAACTCGACGAATGCGATAATTCCGATTTCGTCACCACATGGTCGTTTCCCGAACACACCGCCTTCCCCTCCGGCCTCGACGGCGAACTCATGCACTCCTTCCTCGGCATCCTCTATCAGCGCACCATCCTCGGCCCCTTCATCACCCGCAACCGCCGCACCTACGGCCAGGTTCGATCCTCCCACGCCCTCGCCTCGCCCTATCCCTTCGCCCTCTACAGCGATCTCTACGACCACCGCGACTTCATCCGCGGCGTCGCCACCGCCGGCTTCGGCGGCCTCCTCTGGGTGCCCGAAGTGCGCTCCTGCTCCTCCGTCGAGGATCTCATCCGCCGCGTCCAGGCCGTCATGTTCTCGCCCCAGGCCCTCATCAACGCCTGGTATATCAAGCATCCCCCCTGGCGCCAGTTCAACCGCGATAAGAACAACAACGATGAGTTGATGGAGGACTACGAAGAAGTCGAGGCCCAGTGCCGCGAGCTCTTCAAGTGGCGCATGCGCCTCATCCCCTACCTGTACTCGGCCTTCGCCCACTACCACCTCGACGGAACGCCCCCCTTCCGCGCCCTCGTCATGGATTACCCCGATGACGAGAACGCCCGCGCCGTCGACGACGCCTTCCTCGTCGGCGACGGCCTGCTCGTGGCCCCCGTGTTCGAAGGGCAGGACGGCCGCAGCGTCTACCTGCCCGGCGGCGGCCGGTGGTTCGATTTCTGGAGCCACAAGGCGTACGAAGGCGGCCAGGCCCACGACATCGCCGCGGATCTCGACACCATTCCCGTGTTCGTCCGCGAGGGATCCATCGTGCCCCTCGCCCAGCCCGTCCAATGGATCGCCGATGACACCTGCTTCGATCTCACCGTGTACACCTTTGGCGATCCCTGCCGGCCCTTCACCCTCTTCGAGGATGACGGCCGCACGTGGGCCTTCGACGACGGCGCGTTCAACCGACTCGAACTCGCCTGGGATTCCGCCAGCGGGCCGCGCGAGACGCGCACCGGCCCCTACCCCGGCGTCCGCTACCGCCTCGCTGCCTGGGAGCACGTCTCCGCGTAGATGCGCCTACTCGGCCGGCACCGTGAGATCGGCCAGCCACCCCTCGGTGATCTTCTTGCCGAGCAGGAAGAACTTGCGCTCCGGGTGCCACAGCACGAACTCGCCCTTCCGCCGGGTGACGCTCGGATACACGCCGATATCGATCCGCTTGAGTGGGCCGATCCCCGAGCCGTCGTTGTCCATGAACTGCTTCGACTCGCTGAACCAGATCGGCTGATCCGCCCCGGGCCGGAACTCGCCTAGGGCGATGAACGCCGGCCGCCGGTTCCGCCCCGTGTCTTCCGGACGGCATCCCTCGAACCGGCCGTCGTTGTTGTGGTGCAGGAGCACGTAGCGCCCGTCGCCGTATTCGTAGATCGGGCAACAGCACAGCGGTTCGAGGATGGGCGCGCCGTGATCGCGGCGCAGCAGCGGCCGCGGACTGCACCACGTGCGCCCGTCATCATCCGACACGCTATACCAGATGTAACCCGTCATGGTGCGCATCGTGCAGAACAGGCGCTTGTCCGGCAGGCGGACGAGGCTCGGTTCCTGGGCGATGCTCAGCATCGGGTTCGTATAGTGCGGCACCGCAAGGGCGTTCTCGCCCCACGCCCCGTACGAGATCTCGATGTCCTTCGGCTCCGGATCCTCGTCGATGTTCTCCCACCGCATGAACTCGACCACCGCCTCGTGCGCCGTCCACGAGTCCACGTGCGGCGGCGTCCGCACCTCGACGCTCACCCACCGCGTGAATCCCGCAAACCACTTCCCATCGAGATCGCGCATGGGCTTCTGCCACACGATCCAGTTCGACGGCACCTTCGGATCGGGATGATCGTACATGCTCCGCTTCATCGGCACCGTTTGCGGCTCCGACCACGTCGCCCCGTAGTCGTCCGAATAGCACGCGTCCATCGTGCCCGTGATCGTCGCGCCCATGTCGGCGACGCCCTGAAACTGATTCCAGACTGCGTAGATCCGGCCCGACTTCGACACCAGCGGGAAGCCCCAACTGGCGATCGGCCCGTCGCCCGGCCTGGCCGGGCCCACGATCCGATGCGGCTCCGACCACGTCACCCCCTCATCCCCCGATCGCGCGAACACGATCCGGTGGTCGCCCCCGCCCTCGTGGCTGCTCTGCGTCCACACGCACATCAGCGAGCCGTCCGGCCCGTCGAACACCAGGAAGTGCTCGTTCCCCGTGTCGTGCGTTGAGCCGTCCACGCTCTTCGGGCAGTACACCACGTAATCCGGCTCGCTCCGGGCCATTTCCCGCTCGAGAATCGCTTCGACGCTGTCCATATCGCTCGCTTCTCCCTGTCCCGCCCGCGCCCCGGGTATGCCCGCCGCCACAACCACCGCCGCGATCAGCCCGGCCGCCGCCAACGGCCCTCGCAGACGGCCTGCGCCCTGTGCGCCCGTCATCCTGTTCATGGGTGATCCGCCCTCCTGTGTCCCATGCCGCCGCCCCGGCGACGCCGCGTAGTGTAACCCATCCCCCGCGCGATTTGCACCGCGCGCCCGTTGGTGGTTTAATTCCGGGGTTCTCTGTGCCGATCAACCGAAAGGGGATTCCGAGCTATGCGCGCAATACGTTGGACAACCACCCTCATCCTGTGCGTGCTGCTGGCGGCCTCCGTGCCCGCCGCCGCAGCCATCAAGCTGCCCTCGCTCATCACCGATCACATGGTGCTCCAGCAGGGCAAACCCATTTCCATCTGGGGCACCGCCGAACCCGGCGAACGCGTCACCGTCACACTCGGCAAACGCCACGACAAGGCCAAGGCCGGCGACGACGGCAAGTGGCACGTCAAGCTCCGCTCGCTCAAGGCCGGCGGGCCCTATGAACTCACCGTCGCCGGCGCGAGCGAAACCCTTACCGTCGCGGACGTCATGATCGGCGAGGTGTGGGTGTGCTCGGGCCAGTCCAACATGCAGATGGCCGTCCGAAGCTGCATCAACGCCGAGCAGGAGATCGCCGAGGCCAACTATCCGGGTATCCGCCTGTTCTCCGTGCCCCTCACCGTGGCCGGCGAACCCCAGGAAAGCTGCGGCGGCGCCTGGGCCCTGTGCAGCCCCGAAACCGTCCCCGGTTTCAGCGCAGCGGGCTATTTCTTCGGCCGCAAGCTCCATCAGGAGCTCGATGTGCCCATCGGCCTCATCAACAGCTCCTGGGGCGGCACCCCGGCCGAGTCGTGGACGACGCGCGAAACCCTCGAAGGCAACGAGTTGTACGCGCCCATCCTCGAGCGCTCCGACAAGGCCGACGCCGACTACCCCGCGAACAAGGCCAACTACGACAAGGCCATCGAGGAGTGGAAGAAGGCCGCCGAGGCGGCCAAAGCCGAGGGCAAGCCCGCGCCGCAGCAGCCCGGTGTGCCCCGCGGGCCCAACCACCCCTGGCGCGCCGCGGGCCTCTTCAACGCCATGATCGCCCCCCTGACCAACTATCCCATCGCAGGCGCTATCTGGTATCAGGGCGAATCCAACGCCGGCCGCGCCTATCAGTACCGCGATCTCTTCCGCGACATGATCAAGGACTGGCGCCGCGCCTGGGACGTCGGCCCGCTTTCCTTCTATTTCGTGCAACTGGCCAATTTCAAAGCCCAACTTCCCGAGCCGGGCGACTCGGACTGGGCCGAACTGCGTGAAGCGCAAACCATGACGCTCTCGCTCAAGCACACCGGCATGGCCGTCATCATCGACATCGGCGATGCCGCCGATATCCACCCGAAGGACAAGCAGAACGTCGGGCTCCGTCTGGCCCTCAACGCCCTCGCCAAGGACTACGGCCGCGATGTGACGTACAGCGGGCCTATGTACAAGTCCAAGCGCGTCAAAGGCAACGAGATCCGGCTCAAGTTCGCCCACACCGACGGCGGGCTCGTGGCCGCGGCCTCGCCCGAAGGCGACAAGACGCTGCGCGGATTCGCCGTGGCCGGCGAAGACAAGCGTTGGGTGTGGGCCGACGCCCGCATCGAGGGCCGGACGGTGATCGTGTCCTCGCCCCTTGTCGAGAACCCCGTCGCCGCCCGCTACGCCTGGGCCGACAATCCCGCCTGCAACCTCTACAACGGCGAAGGCCTGCCCGCGTCCCCCTTCCGCACCGACGACTGGCCGGGTGTCACCGCCGAGGCCCGCTAACCGCCCCCAGATCGCAATCCGGGCGGCACGCCAACCCAGGCGTGCCGCCCGGCTGTTTGTCTCGGAATCGCCGCCCGTCCGGTGACTACTCCCCGTTGTGCCGATCGATCTCGTGCTTCTTGAGCCGGTATTGGAGCGTCTTGTAGGTGAGCCCGAGGAGTTCGGCCGCTTCTTTGATGCTTCCGCCGGATCGGGCCAAAGCCTGCCGGATGAGATCCTGCTCCAATTCCTCAAGGACGATGCCCCCCATGGGCAACTCGAATTCGCCCGAAACCGGCGTCCGTTCCCGAAGCTTTTCAGGCAAGTCCGCCGCCGTGATCGCATCGCCATCGGTGAGGATGAAGAGCTGTTCGAGCGTGTTCTCAAGTTCGCGCACGTTCCCCGGCCACCGGTAGCGCCGCATCGCGTCGAGGGCGTCCGCCGTCACCGCCGGCACCGGCTTGCCGAGGCGTTTGGCGAGCTTCTCGCGGAAATGGCTCACGAGGAGGGGCAGATCCTGCAGCCGTTCCCGGAGCGGCGGAAGCCGCACCGGCAGCACATCGAGCCGGAAGAAGAGATCCTCGCGGAACTCGCCCGTATCCACCCGCTTGCGCAGATCCCGGTTCGACGCCGCGATCACGCGCACGTCCACCGCCCGCGGCTGTGCCGAGCCGACACGCTCGACGAGGCCGTCCTGCAGCACGCGGAGCAGCTTGGCCTGGCTGTCGAGGCGCATGTCGCCCACCTCGTCGAGAAACAGCGTGCCCCCGTCCGCCACCTCGAATCTCCCCTGCCGGGCCGTATCCGCGCCCGTGAACGCGCCCTTCTCGTGGCCGAACAACTCGCTCTCGACGAGCGTGTCGGGTATCGCCGCGCAGTTGACAACAATAAACGGCTTCTCCCGCCGCGGCCCCGAGAAGTGGATGTGGCGCGCCACGAGTTCTTTGCCCGTGCCCG
>JAFGTL010000546.1 GCA_016934125.1 Candidatus Hydrogenedentota bacterium | reverse complement strand
CCGGGCGCGAGCCCGGCCACATCGCCGATCGGCACCTCGAACTCCTGCCGGCCGCGCGCGTCCACGGCCAGGGGCAGCGAGTCATCGAGCACCTGCCCGCCCAGACGCAGCACGCCGTTCCCCTCCAAGGCCTCCAGGGAGTTGTTGCGAACCGTGAACTTCAGCCCGACGCCCTCGATACCGGGCACCGCCACGACGCGCTCGTTGAGAATCTCGATTCGCGGCCGGGCATAGACATCGACAGGCGCCCAGAACGTGCCCACGCCCCCTTCCACCTTGACGAACGCCGTGTGGGCGTCCGCGGCCTTGGCCATCGTCGCGCGGAGCGCGCCGTTCTCGACGCGGGCGTCGCGCAACAGGCCCTGCGGATCGCGAACGTCCACGATGCGCCCGCCCAGGCACGTCACCTCGACGGGATCGCCCTCCGCAACCCAGTCTTCGTAATCGAGTGTCGGCGCCGCGCCCTCCCCGGCCACGGTGACGACGGTGCGCGTCGCGCCCGGCGCCATCACGGACAGATACGGCCGCAGTACGGACTCGACTACCTCCGGCTCGACGGGCTTGCCATTCACCGAGCAGGCCGTCAGCCGGCCGAAATCCGCCGGCAACCGGAACTCGTGGGCCAGCTTGCGATCCGTTTCGAACACATAGGTGGCGACACCGTCGGCGCGGCGGAAGTCCACCGTGAATCCGGCCGTACTCAGCCGTGCACGATCCCATTCCGCCGGGAACCGCGGCGCCCACTCGGCCCGGCCGGCATCGACGCGCGGCTGCAAACCGAACAGGCCCTCCACCACCGTCCGCGCGAACATGGACGTCGCGTCCGTGAAATCGACGTACACGCCTTGTTCGCCCTCCCGCGAGCCGTAGCAACTGATACTGCCCGGCACCGCCGCCCTTGCCGTGGAATCGCAGCACACCTTGAGCAGCCGCCAGGCCCGCTCGAACCGGCCTGCATAGTAGTACGCGAGGGCCGTGTTCAGGGATTCGTTGAAGCCGACGAGGCCGCAGGTGACGATGACGGGATACCAGTCGTTCGCGAGGATCTGATCGCCGAACCGCCAGAGCCGTTCATCCAGGTAGCGCGTCGCCTGGTAGGCCTGGAACGCGTCCGCGGCCCCCATCTCGAGGGGATGGTAGATCGTGGCCGCCTCGGATGCGTCGTGTTGCACGTTGTCGCCATCCACATATTCGGCATAGTAGCCCCGCTCGGGAATCCACAGCCGCTCATTCATGGCCTGGATCACGCGTTCCCGTTCCTTGACGTAGCGGGCGGGATCCTCCCCGGCCAATCGGGCCACGTCCGCCGCCCACCGGTTGTGCATCGCCGCGTACGCGCTCGCCTGCGTGCACGCGTTCCCGTTGTAGTGGTGCCCGTCCGAGATCCACGTGTTCGTCTCGTTCACGTAGAGCCCGCCGGCCCCCTTGGCGATCTCGCGCCGCTGGTATTCGAGGGCGAACTTGATCTTCGGCCACAGTTCCTTCATCAACTCGTCGTCGCCCGTCCACCAGTAGTAACTCCGGAGGTGATCGAGGAACACCTCGTGCATGTTGTAGCCGTAGCGCTTCTCGGTGCCGTCGAACGATACAAACGGCGCCACCTTTCCGGCGCTGGTCAGCCCCGCCGCCGGCTCCGTGTACTGGTGCTCGAAGTGCATGCGCGCCGCCGCCTTCACGCGCTCGAAGTCGCCCGCCACGATGGGGCCATACCAGCCCCGCCAGCCCAAGTACCACCCCCCGCATTCCGTGCCCCAGCGCAAAGCCCCGTGCAGGTACGACGGCGGGCGGTACTGCCCGTCCATGGCCGCGTTGTTCCCGCGCATTGCGGCACCGAGCACGGGATCCGGCGACTCGACATCGAGCCGGGCCGCGATGGCCTCGTAGTGGGCCGTCGCCGCCTGCCAGGCCGCCTCCGGATCGGCCAGGGCCGCCTCCACGCTCGCGGCCCGATCCGCTACCGCCACGTACACCCGCCCGCCACCGGACTCGGCCTCCGCACGGATTGCCGCGCCTTTCTCAACAGCGCAATCCGCCACCGTGCCCCCGGGTGCCACGCCCAGGAACGCCTCTGCGCCGTCCACCTCGGGATTCGCCAGCCGCGCCATCCCATCCAGCACCTCGGCCACGTTCCCCGCGCAATCCTCCTCGTTCCGCCCGCCGGGCAGCGGCCCGGTGCCGGCTTTGTTGTCCGGATAGCCGCCCCGCAGCCCACCGTACCACCAGGAGAGCCGGACGCCTTCGGGCCCGGCGGCCCGCACCAGGAAGCCGGGCGCATCCTCCAGCGCCACCACCTCGATGTCCACGCGCCCGTCCTTCCACAGCGGATCCGTGACGCGCCAGCCCACCCGGGCGCCGTCATAGGCAAACTCGATCCGTTCGGCCTCGTCGAGCCACTTCCGCCCGTCTGCCGTCACTGCCTCGACGCCCAGCGCGCCCAGCTTCGTTGTCGCCCCCCGCACGAAGGCTACCACCGGCCGATCGCCCGCGAACACCGTCTCCGGCCCGTTCGTGGCGTACAGCGGCCGGTTCAGGGTGTGACGCCCATTCACGATCCGGTAGGCCCCGTCCCGCACCTCGAACTGCTCGATGCCCCCAATCGTCCAGATCATCCAGTCCTGGATCGGATAACCATCGTCAAGCCACAATTCCTCGGGGACTTCAAATACGCCCTTGCTCATGTCGAACTCCGTCATCTTCACCAGGCCAAACGCGTCAATATGGGGGATACACGTGCCCCGCTGGATACGGAGCGTGTGGTTTCCCTGTTTCAGCACCGCGAACCCTACCGGAAACCACTGGGCCTGCGATGATCTCCAACTCCCCGTGGTGCTGTCGAGGGCGCGTGCGTTGACCGCGGTTCCGTCCACGCTCAGGTGCACCGGGCGGCTTGCGTCCGCCGCCACTTTGCCGTACACGCTGTACACGCCGGCCTCGTCGACGGCGAAGTCCCACTCCGCCCAGTCCGGCGATTGATCGGCGCACTGGATGATCCCGCCGGCATCCGCCCAGCCCGTGCCCGCCACGGCCTTCACCGTGCCCCGCGCAAACGTCTCCGCCTCGATGACTAAGTCGAATTCGGGCGGTTCCGCCCCATTCGAGAGCAGGGCCGCCACGATTCCCAGCACCAGAACGCCGGTTCGCACAGTCAACTCCTCCATCGGCGGGCGGTTCAGTGCCGGCCCGCGCGGTAATTGCCCACCGCCTCCGAGGTGCGCAGGTAGCGCCCGTATACCCGAACGCCACCCAATCGGCCCAGCAACCCGGGCGCGAGCGTGAGCCGGCCCGGCCCGTTGATGTCGTCCAGGGCCGCGTCGAACCGCATCCATCCCTGCGCCCGCTCGGTGCCGCCATCGCATAGCACGCCATCCACCACGAAGGTGATGATCTTCGGCCCGCCATCCACGATGGCGGCCACGTGATGCCATTCCCCAGCCATGAGCAGTCCCGGATCCGACTCCCAGGCCGCCGTTCGCTGGCCGTCATTCAGTTCGATCCGCGCAGCCCCGCTCTCCGTGGCCATGAGCGCGAATCCCTTGCCGGCCTCGTCCCGCGCGTCCACGAGCACCTGCGGGCCCGCGCCCTCGGGCGCGTCCAGCCACAATTCCACCGACAACCCGCCGCCTCCGGCGAGGCGGGGGAGAGGGGGGAGGTCGTATGCGGCTCCCGGCATGCACTCGGCAGCCCCGAGATCGAGCAGGAGCCCGTCTGTGGCCGCCTCGGCCCGCTCATGCTGAGTCCAAAGGCCTTCCAGCAGTGTGGTATCGAGCCGGTGGACGCGCGCAACCGTCTTCTGCGTCTCGGTGATGAAATACGCACCCCCGTCCTCGATCAGGCAGGGATAGCTCATCCGCTCGCCGGGATCGTCCGTGTACAGCACGATCTCCGGCTCGGCCCAGTGGATATGGCCATCCCGTTCCACGCCGCCCGACAGCCACGCCGGGTTCCGCCCGGCGTAGTCTTGGCCGCCGTGGTTGTGAAACCAGTACAAGTACTTCCCATTTCCACATTTCCACACGAAATTGGCCGCCCGCGGGTGCTTCACCCGCCGGCCGCCCGGCGCGTACGTCATGTACTGCCGATCATTCCACGTCCGGCCGCCGTCGCGGCTGTACGCGTGGCAGGGGTGCCCCTCCGTCGTCCGGTAGGTGCAGTACAGGCTCCCGTCGCTCAACGCAACCAGGTTGTGCTCTTCGGCGATGGGCCCCTTGGGCGCCAGGAGTCCCACATCGCCCGCGGGCAACGTCTCCCACTGGATCTGGGCCGGATCGGGCTCGCCCAGGATGTTATCGCTGCGCAGGAAGAAGCCTTCCGACTGTTCCAGGAAGCCTTGGCCGAGGGCGCCCACCTTCGACATCCCGATGTAGGCGGCGCCTTCGTGGATGATGGGTTTGCCGACACCCCAGAAGAACCGGACTTCGCCCCCGTACACGTTCTCTAAGTCGCACTTGAACGGGCGGATGGGCACCTCGAACCGCTCACGAGACCACGATAACCCGCCGTTGTCGGAGTACTTGAACACGTAGCTGCCGAGGGTATCGACGCGCTTGAACGCCTGCCCCGCCGAGCCCTTGGCCTCGCGGATATTGGCGCTGTTGTACACGTAGAACGCGTAGATGCGCCCGGCCGGCCCCGGCCCCGCCGGAACCAGCAGCGGCATCACCCAGGAGGCCTCCGGCGGCCCTGCCGGCTCGATGTCGATCAGTCCCGCCCATGTCCGGCCTTGATCCGTGCTGCGCGTGCTGACTACGTGCTGCCGCGCATCGCCCTCGTTGCCGGGGCCGGTGGTGAGCGTGCACACCCACGTGCCATCGTCGAGCACCACCACGTAAGGCTGATCCGCGTAGCCCTGGCTCGGGATCTCGAATCCGTTCTCGATGTGGCGCCAGTCCGGGGCCGCGCCGCTCCCGAGCGACAGTATTCCCACGATCAGTGCGCTCAACGGTGCGCTCCTTTCGCCACAGTTACGGATAGGCAGGCCGTGGTAGTGTGCGGATCGACCCCGGGCAAGATCAAACGCGTCCCGTTCGCGTCATTCCGCGGTCGCCCGGAGCGGGTGCCCCGCTTCCTCGTAATCGGCCGCCGCAAACCCGGCGTCTTCGGCACCGCCATGGATCGCGTAGCGCATCCGGCACGGCCCGGGCGGATCCGGCCCCTCGAGCCCGATTCCACCCCACGCGTCAGCGTCCCAATACGCGATGTGATCGAAGGGCGTCAACGCGATGCAGCAGTGGGCCCAGTCCTCCGCATAGGCCGCATACCACTTCGGATGTTTGGCCTTGCCGTACACCTCTTCCGCCGCCCCCTCGCCGTCGATGAGCGCCCGGTGGCCCTGATCGTCCTCGTACGTAGCCTGCCGCAGGTAGTACGCCCGGCTGTACAGCCCGCCCGCCGGCCCGCTTACCGACACGGATACGTCGAAGTAGCGCGGGTAGAAGCAGTACTCCTTCTCGTAGACTACGCCCGCGCTCAGCGCCTTGCGGACGCGGATCCGGGTGCGCACCGGCCCGATATCGACAACCTCGAGGGACTCGATGGTGCCGTGCTCATCGGTCCAGCCCGTCTCTTTCGACGACAGGATCACCGACGAGATAAACGGCTTGTCCCCCGGCCCGGCCGACAGATCCGTCACGGCCCCGCTGTCCAGCCGGAGGCGGTACGTCGCCCCCGTCACCGTGCCCGCGGACTCGTCCCACATGGACGCCCGCGGCGGGAAGAGGGGGCGCGCACCGTCGCCGGTGCTGTCCGCCCAGAGCACCGCGAACCGGCGCCTCGCACCCGCCGCCGTCTCCCCGGGCACGACGAAACACAGGCCGCCCGAATCGTATTGCGCTGGCACGAACCGGGCCCCTTCGGCCACAGTTCCTGCCGCGTCGCATTCCACGACGCGAACCGACGCCGCGTCCGCCCCGGCAAGATCCAGCGCGCATTCCGCTACCGCGTCCGTGCGGGCGTCACTCTCGTTGGCCACCTGCACCATGGCCCGGTGCGGCCATCGGCCCAAGTCGGGCCGGATGTAGAGCGGACTCGACGCGATGTTGTCCCGCTCGCACAGTTCGGCGACGTCCTCTCCGGGATCCAAAACCAGCACCACGCGCCGATCTCCGTCCAGCGCCTCCGTGTCGATCTCGAACGTCACCGCGCGCTCCTCTCCGGCCGCCAAGGCCAGCGTACACCCGGCCAGCTTCCGCTCGGCCCCTGGCGTGTCCACGTAGGCGGCGAGCGCTACGCCCTCGGCTGCCGCCCCGCCGCGGTTCGCCACTCGCGCGCCCACCGTGCACGGCTCCCCTTGCCGTGGCGTCCCCGGCGTCACCGACACACTACCGCGCACCACCTCGAGATCGGGCTGCGCCGCTGCGTCCCGGCACACGGCCTCGAATCGGCGGGCCCCGCCCGTCGCCAGCACCTCCAACCCCGCGTCCGTCCGGCGCCACGCCAGGCTGCCAAGGCGTTCCCCGTCCTGGCCCAGGCTGAACACGCACGTCGAGTCCCAGTCCCAGTCCGGCGCGAGCGCCGCCACCGGAAGCGCCTCGCTTCCGACGCCGCGGCCCTCCACCGGCGCGAGTTCGGCCCGGAGTGTGTCGCCGCCGAGCTTCCGCAGGGTAACCTCGCGGCCGCCCGCGTCGCTGAATGCATAGTGCGCAGTTCGAATCGTGGTGACGGGCCGTCCGTCGACTAGCTCGAGGCACTGCTCGATCTGCGGCCCTTTGACGGCGAATCCGTTCTGAGGCAGGAGGTACGCTTGTCCCGCCAGCGTCGCCTCCCGGGCCCCCGGGCCGAAGTTCACCACCACCTCGGTGCCGTCCGAGAACCGCGTCCGCTGCACGTGTCGATCGGGCGTGACGAACTCGTGCGTCACCAACTCCGCCGTGGCCACGGCTTCGTGCAGCTTGCAGGTGTTGCGATACGTGCGCATGAACGCCCCGCGATCCGCCGTCCACGCCCCGGCCTGGTGCGCCCACATCAGCGGAATCGTCCCGTACAGGATGTTGAATGCATCCTTCTTCGCCGTGATCTCCGGTGCGGCCTCGAGCAGGAAGTCGCTCGAATCGCCCCAATACCACGTCGACACCACGCAATCGTGGAAGACGAGTTCCCACAACGGCACGCGGAACGCATGGCCGATGCCCCACGTCTCGTACATATCCCATGTCGCCGATCCGGGGAACTCCTCGTCCTTGCTTTTCGGCCGGATCAGGTGGCCCGCCGGCCACGCCGCGTAGCCCCCACTCATCATGCCCTCGATGTAGTCCAGGTGCGGCACGCCCCACCAGATTCCGTGTTCGCCGCCCGTTACCAGGCCCAGCGAGCGCATATAACCCAGCAGTTCCTGCCCGCAGACGCGCTTGTCGCCCCGCGTCAGCCGGTGGTTGGGATCGTAGTCCTCGTAGAGCGACTCCGCGGTAGTCACGTCGATGAAGCGCGCGTTGAACGGATGCTCCTCGAGCAGCTTCGGCACGGTAAGCTGGGCCGTGCGCACCCAGAGCGCCGGGCTGCGCTTCATGTACTGCGTCTTCTTGTCCCACGTCAGCCACGCCGTCATCCGCTCGCCGTCCGCCTTGAGCACCGCCGCATCGGGCAGGACATCGTGGTTTTTGTCGGGTTCCTCCCCCTCCTCCAGCGGCAGGATGTCACAGTAATTGTCGTATTCGCTCGTGAGGAAGCCCAGATCGTTGATGGCGCGCAGTTCTTCCGGGGCGCACCGCCCGTGAATGAGCATCCTGTCGACGCCCGCTGCCTTGGCCTCACGGGCAAACGAAATACCCGTTCTGCCCCACACATCCGGCGCGCCGAACAGCCGTTCCAGGTTCGGGTTTTTCTCCGCTTTCGCCGCCAGCGTCACGAGCAGCCCATGTTCTTCGGCATACGCGCGGTACGCCTTGGCCAGCGCCACGTATCCGCCCCCGTCCACAAACCGGTAAAGCACCCGGCGCGGATAGCCGAACGTTCCCATACTCGACCGCCACGTCACGCGCGGCGCGCGCGTCGTGCGTTCCCCGAGCCGATAGGTATCCAGGTTCACGAGGGCATCATCGCTCGTCTCCATGATGAGGGCGTATCCCATGCCCCCTTCGAGGTCGAACAGGCCGAGCCACGGCATGTCGAGTCGATCCGCGGTGAAGTGGGTTCGCGGCAACGGCGTCCCGTCCAGCGGATACAGGTGGCCGTTCGACGTCGGCACGGCCAGCGCCGCAGCCGGCGCATCCAGCACGAACCCGTGGAGGAAGTTGAACGCGGCGATCGTCATACCCCGATCCGCCGCATCAACCTCGATCGCCATGTCCGCGCCGCCCTCCGGCAATGTGACGCGGACACTCAGGGCGTAGGACGCGCCGTCCGATGCGCTGAACGCGCACTCGAACGCTACGCCGGGCGTGGGGCCGGACACCGCGTTCGGCGCGGTGAAATCCGGCCCGCCCCCGCCGCCGTCCGGCCCGGCTTGGCTCCATTGGTGCCCGTTTCGCTTGTCCAGCACGTCTATCCGGCCCTGAGTGGGGGTGAGCGTGACGCACAGAATGTCCGATGCCAGCGTCCACGTGTCCGCGTCGATTGACACCGTGGCGGCCTCAACCGGCGCGGGCGCGGCTGCAGCCAGCGCCATGAGAACGCCCGCGATCAACGCCGCCCGCGGGCACAGGCGGTTCCTCCAACGAATGGATGATTCCATGCTGTCCTCCGTGCTCAAGGGGCGCGGGCATTATAGCACCCACGATCCGCCCTCGCGCGCGCTTCGGGCTTGATCGGCAACAGGCACGATGTGATACGCTCAATCGAAAGGGGAAGGCATGGGAACCCGCTGCCAGCCCGCGCGGCCCCGCCGATCCGGATGATGATCCAAGCTGAAGCGCTGCACAAGACGTTCTATCCACCCCGGGGCGGCCCCATCGAGGCCGTGCGCGGCGTGTCCCTCGCGATCCAGTCCGGCGAGATTTTCGGATTGCTCGGGCCGAACGGCGCAGGAAAGACCACCCTCCTCCGCATGCTGGCCACCATTATCACCCCATCCGCTGGCTGGTGCGCCGTGGACGGCATCCGCGCCGACAAGGACCCCGTCGGCGTCCGCCGGCGCGTCGGCTTCCTCTCCGGCAACACCAAGCTCTACGGCCGGCTCACCGGCGCCGAGTTCCTCCGGTATTTCGGCCGGCTCTACGGCATGCCGGACGCGGCCATCGCCAAACGGCTCGCGGAACTCGCCGCCCTGTTCGACATGAACCGCTTCATCGATCGCCGCTGCGACACCCTGTCCACGGGCCAGGCCCAGAAGGTCTCCGTGGCCCGCGTGCTCCTCCACGATCCCCCCGTGCTTGTCCTCGACGAGCCCACCCTCGGCCTCGACATCATGACAAGCCGCACCATCCTCGATTTCATCGCCCATAGCAAGGATCAGGGGCACAGCATCGTGTTCTCGACGCACTACATGACCGAAGCCGAACTCCTCTGCGGCCGCGTCGGCCTCATGTACCGCGGCCGGATCCTCGCCGTAGGAACCCAGGCCGAGTTGTACGAACGCACCGGCGCCGGGAATCTGAAAGACGCGTTTCTACGCCTTGTCGAGCAGGAGGAAGCTCCGTGAGACGCGCCGTGGTTGTCACCATCCTCCGCAAGGAGTTGCTCGATACCCTGCGCGACAAGCGCACCCTCGTCGCCATGTTCGTCATCCCCGTCGTACTCTATCCCGGCCTTTTCGTCATCGGTTCCCAGGTGGCCCTGAGCCAGCAAGATAGCCTCGAAAAGGCCACCTGTTTCGTGGCCCTCCAGCCCGGCAACCCCATCCTGGCCGACTGGATCGCCGCGATCCCGGGAAT
>JAFGTL010000545.1 GCA_016934125.1 Candidatus Hydrogenedentota bacterium | reverse complement strand
TCTCGATGAACCGGCGGCGGCTGATGGGCCTTCTGCACATGACGTGACACCTCGTCGGTTGACGCGCACACCCGGCCCCTCCAAAATAGTCGCCGGTGGTTGACGCGTCAACCACCGGGTTGAGGGGCCATGGGGCGCGGCGAGAAAGCCTATTCGCCGGGCGCGCTGTCCTCGAGGATCTGTTCGACGGTGTCCTCGACGGCGCGATCGCGGCTGATCCGATCGATCTCGCCGCGGCGCCGTTCGATGGAGTCGGTCAGGGCGCCCAGCATCCGCGTGAACCCTTCCTGCAACGCCTCCACGTCGCCTTTGAGTTCGAGCGCGTCCGCCAAGGCCTCCTCATCCGCCGCTGTGCCGTCCGGGCCCTCGAGTTGGGCGAGGCGCGCGGCGGCGATCTCGGCCACCTCGTCAAGGCGCGTGCGGGCCAGGGCCGTCAACCGCCGGCGCTCCTCCTGTTGGGCGAGCAACTGCTTCTCGAGTTCGATGGCGTCCACCTGGCCAGCCTGACGCGCGGCCGCCTCGAACAGGGCGTGCGTGCCGAGTTCTTCGGCCAGTTCCGAGTACGTCACGAGGAAATGAACCGAGTCCAGTGTCGGCGGATCGGGCGTCTGCATCGCGACGGGCTTGAGGATCCGGTTGACGGCGTTGAGCCGCTCCTGCGCGGACAGATCGAACCCTTCCGGGGCGCAGTAGGCATAGGTGCGGGCGATGGCGCATCGCGCTTTCGCGTTCACCGGATCGCCGGGGTTCTCGTCGGCCCAGGCCTCGGCACGTTTGAGCGCATCGGCGAGTTGCCGGCCATCGCGCCCCGAGACGCGATCCACATACGTGAACAGCGCCCACCGCTGCACCTCGTAAGGCAGATTCTTTTCGGACAGAAGCCGGCCCACGGCGGCCGCGCCTTCGTCGCCCGGCCTCTTGGCTTCGACGCAGGCATCGAGTTGATTCGCGGTGATCGCGCCATCGGCCTGGAACGCCTTGAAGTCGGGGCGGCCACCGAGATCCTCGCCCCGATACTCGAGGGCGGCCGCGGATCCGGCCGTCACGGCGATGAGGGCCGCCACGCACGGGCCCATAACGGCCTTGCGGCAGCGATTACGACTCGACGAGCGTGTATACATCGGGCCACCTCCCTTTGGCGAAACCGCGGTTGCGTCAGTATGTCGTGTGTCGGGATCAGTCGTCGGCATTGTACTTCGCCGCCTGATTGATGTAAGCGCCGGAGATCTCCCGGATGTACGGAGATACGCGGAAGTAGTCGCTGCCGCCCTGTGGGTCGGTGGGGTTGTGCATGACGTTATGCATGTCAGCGGTGCCGTGAACGTGCAGAAGGCCCGCGTTGTGGCCCCATTCGTGCAACATGGTTCGCGGAATGGCACCGGCCGGCATGGCTGCGTAGAACCCCGTCGCGACGTTGTAGTACTTGGTTGCGAAGATCATCTTTGTTCCGCCGATGCCGTTGGCGCGTCCAAGCGTCATCGCGCCGAACCCCGTGTAGTCGAAGTTCTCGACGATAAGGCAAGTCTTCTCGGGCAAGTTGCCGAACCAGGTGCTGGCGTGCGTTGCGTCCTGGATGCCGTAGGGCCAAGTTCCCACCGAGAATGTTCCGATCTCATACTGCTTGCCGACGTGGGCATCCTTCACGTTTGTCGCGAAACTCGTCAACAACTGGCTGATCTGCGTCGTGGGGCCATCCTCGTCTTCGATCAAGTAGTCGTTCAGCGTATCCAGCCACCCCTGGACAGTGCCCTGGCTCGGGCGGCCCGGCCATAGCTGGCTGCAGACGAAGTTCCGCGTAATCGTTCCGGGATCGTGGATGTCAATCATGTCCTCGCCGAGCCAGTCGGTGCGGCACTGGCCCGGGTGCTTCTTGCAGTCATCCGTCAAGGCATTGCGGATCTCGGGCGTGACGTGATGGGCTTCGTACCGCTGCACGCGGATGCGGATCACATCGGTTCCCGTGGTGGCGTCCTTGTTCACCCGCCACCAGGCATGGAGGTGCAACGTATCGCCGACCTCGTAGTACGGCCCCGCGATATCGCCCGAGACTTTCGTCCAGTAATAGGGATGATTCGAGTTCTCCCGTTCCCAGCAACACCACTTCGGCGACGCGCAGTCGGCGCAAGGCCCGTCGCCTTGGGCCCACTTGAAGTCGCAGTCCGTGCCAGCGGCCTTGGTGTAAAACCACTGTCCCCGGCAGGCCGAAGTGAGCTCCTCATTGTACTCGCTAAAGAAGGACGGCTTCATGGCGTCGTACAGCAAGGGGGCGGGCGAATCACCGTACTTCGAGTCCTCGTCCGGCTCGCGAGTCCGGCAGTCCCACCCGCCGTCTTCGTCGGCCCTTGCCACAGGTAGGATCACCAGCATCGCCGCAGACAGAAGGATAGCCGACGTGTACACGCGCCACCATCCCCGCGCCCCCGCGCTCAAACGGAACTTCGACATTGTGCTGCCTCCCTTGCCGGAGGGCCGGCTCCCCAACACCTGGTTGTCGAACAGACAGAGCGCCCTTTGCCGTGCGTGCGGCTCCCGTTCGGAGCACCACCCCGCGGGCCGCCCTCCCACTGCTATTCTAGGACGCGGCGCGGCACCTGTCAACCCGCATGCTCATGATCGCCGGGCGCGATCCCGCGTGCGGGACACCACAGTTCGCAGGCCCGGCGTCCGGGCATTGACAGCGGGGCCGCGGCCTGCGTAGCATGGCCCATATCGGGGGGCTGTCTATGCTGAGTCGCCTGCTGACGACAAAGGAGCAGTGGGTACTGCTCGCGCTTGCGGCCGCAGTCGGCATCGGGGGTGTGGCGCTGTACGTTCATCATGCGCGGCCGGCCCCACTGCCTGCCCCGGAAGACGGGAGCGGGACGGCGGCGCAGGGAGCGGCGGCGCAGGGAGCGGCGCCCGAGACGCCTGCGCCCGCGCCCCCGGCGGCGGACGCGGCCGGCGGGGCGGTGCGTGAGGTGCCCGCGATCGCGCTGGGCTGCGCGCAGCCGGAGGAGGCCCATGAGCCGGTGCAGGTGTCCGTGCAGGGCGCGGTGGCGCGGCC
>JAFGTL010000544.1 GCA_016934125.1 Candidatus Hydrogenedentota bacterium | reverse complement strand
TGAACTCGATAAGATGGTCGTTGCCGCCGAAGATGAGGGCGGCGTGGGGCGCGTCATGGATGAGGTTGTGTGAGGCGCGCTGCCCAACGCCGCTGAACACGATGGCGGGGCGATACATGCGGTTCCAGCGGGCGTAGTGGTGGATGTGGTTGTTCTCGGCGACGTGGCCGGCCGGAGTCAGCGTCTTGCGATCGCCGCCGATCAGGTAAACGCCGCCGCCGCCCATGCCGTACATGTCGCAGCCGATCACGGCGTGTTCCCGGCCGCCGCGGACGGTGACGGCGTGAATGCCGAGGTTACGCAGGATACAGCCGGCGACGCGGCAGTGTTCGCCGCCGGCAATGGCGACGGCGGTGCCGCGTGTGGCCTCGAAGAGCAGGCCCTGGAGGGTGACGTATGAGGTGTCGTTCATCGTCACGAGGCCCGGGGACATGGAAACCTCGATTCTGGCGGTGTCGATGGGGGCGGGCGGCCAGAAGTAGAGCATGCCCGCGTCGCGATCGAGACACCATTCGCCGGGCCGATCGATTTCCGGGAGGAGATTGAGGCCGTAGAACCACTTGCCGTCGTGATAGCCGTAGTGGTGGTAGGGCTTGCTCACGGCGATGATGCGCTGCTCGGCATCATGGGACTCGACTTTGTGGCGCTGCTCGGCCCAGTCGCGGCACCAGCTTCCGAGCAACCACACCTCCTTCTCGCCCACCCATCGCCGCGGGTAGTCGCCTTCGTAGCGGAAGACACCCTCGACGCGGCTCTTGTGGCCGCGCACGTCGCGGACGGTGCTGCCCAGTGCCTCAGCGAGCTTGATGGGCGCGTCGTTCGGGCCACGGGAGATGGGCATGGGCTCGTCGTTGAAGAAGACTTCGAGGCATTCGGGGCGTTTCATGTCGGGGCTCGGGGCCACGCACCCCATGGTGTATTCGGCCTGACAGTCCGCGCGGGCCAGTTCGAACTGCAAGTCGGCCCCGGCGTCGACGCCGAGGTTGCCGAACTCGGTGACGCCCTGGGCACGCAGATCGATCTGATAGACTTGGCCGCGTGCGGCCGGATCCAGTCGACTCAGGAGATCGGGATCGCTCACGGGCTCCCAACCGCTGATCAACTGGCCGCCACTGATGCGGACAAGATCGCCCGGGCGGGCCCGATAGACGATGGGGGCCCCGGCAGTCCCGGAGTCCTCGGCAGACAACTCGACGGGGGCGGCCAGTTCGTATCTGCCGGGGAGGATCTCGACGGTAACGCCCCCATCGGGCAGTCCCCCACTCTGTTTCATGTTGCGTATCTCGTCGCGCGCACGTTCGAGGGAGGCAAACGGCCCGTCGGTCTTGGCGGCGTTCGGGGCAGCCAACGCGCCTGACCACGCGTCGTTGCCGGAGGTGGCGACGTAGAGCGTGGCGCTCGCCGCTGCGCGGGCCTCGACAGCCGGTGCTACGAGGGCGGCGATACATGCCAGAAAGCCCGCGAAGCGGGCGAAGCCGGTTGGTGAAAGGGCTGGAAATGGCATCGACGTTTCCCCCGTGTGAATGCAGGCCTCGATGGAGTATGTATCGGCGGGCAGAGCGACGTCAAAGACGCCACGCCGCGCCGCCATGCGTGTCGCGCCGCCATGCGGGGACTGCGGGCCAAGGGCGGCGTCTGCTGCGGTTGCGAACTCAGAACGTAGAATCGGGTTTGAGCATATCGGCAAGGGCGAGCCCGACGAAGCCGGTTGTGCGCACGAGTTCCTTGACGCCGTAGGCTTTGCTGTTCTTCGCATCGAGGAGGAACGCGCAGTATCGGCGGATGGCGTCGGTGACGGGCTCCTTCGGTTCGATCCAGCGGAGCGCCCAGACGAGCAGGGAGACGGCGCGGGGGCTGCGCTGCTGATCGGCGCTCCGCAAGGCCCCCCAGGAGCCGTCCGGATTCTGCCCGGCCAACAGCCACTGGACGCTTGGCGCGAGTTCACGATGGAGCGCTGTACGGAGCGCGTCGTCGTCGAGCAGGCGATCCGCGGCGATGAAGGCCTCGGTGCAGTACGACATGGTGTCGAGGGGCCACGAGTCAAGGGTTTGTCCCGCGAGCGTGTAGGGGATCTCGCCGTCGTCGTTGCGGCTTCGGAGCAACCACTTCACCGCGCGTGTTGCGATTCCCTTGTACTCGGGGTCGCCGGTGATGGCGAAGAGTTCTGAGAAGAAGGCCGTGCCCGTTGTCGCGGTGGCGATGGTGTAGGGTTCGGTGCTCAGCTTGCCGCGGTAGTAGCCGCAGCCGATGGCGCCCGCGTCGTTGCCGTCGCGGATGATCCAGGTTGGGGTGGCATCGCGGCCGGCCCCCTGTGGATCGTGTGGGCATCCGTCGATGACGAAGCGCGCCATGCGTTCCATGGCGGCCCGATATGTGGCCTGCCGCTCGGGGGCGGCCTCGCGATGGAGCGCGGCGAGGGCGTGGGCGGCCGTGCCGGCATCGCCGAAGTAGATGTTGCCCTGGGGGCCGCAATCGGGCCAGAAACCGGCCTCGCCGCCTTTGGAGGATTCCGTGCGCTGCTGGATGGAGCAGAAGGTATCGCCCCAGCGCAGGGCCTCGTCCAGGTGGGCCTGGTTGCCCGTGATGCGGCAGGAGGCCATCAGGACGCGCGCGAAGTTGCCGTTGATGAAGATGGACGTGGCGGTGTCTTTGGTGCCCTTAAGCTGGTTGCTGCCGACGTCGAGGCCCATGATCCAGGCGCATAGATCGTCGAAGTAGGCCGCGAGCGGCTCCCGCATGCCGACAGCAGGGTCGCTGGGGAGCGGGCGGGCCGTCGCTTGCGCCGCGGCCCGCCCTTGCGTGGCCGCGACTCCGGCGAGCGTCGCAAGAGCCTGTACGAACTCGCGTCTGTCAATCCGAACTGGTGTACGCATTCTAACCTCCTGTTCGTCAGCATTATGGCGGCCGCTCGCCGCGAGGGCAACCGCCACACCGCCGGCGGTTATCAGAGGATGCAGTTGCATGGGCCGAGGGGGCGGTGTGCGTGGACTTGGCGCCACACGCCGCGCTCTTCAAGACACAGGGCCACGGGCAAGTCAGGCCGAACGGCGCGGGCCGCGTCGATGAGGTGGTTGTATATACGGACGCGGAGGCCCGGCTCGTAGCGGGCGCGTCCATCGTCGCCGGATGAGCCCGGGGCGAGATGCCGTGAGACGACGTTGTCGTCGCCGAGTCGTTGTCGTGTGAGGTGGAGGGCGTGGGTGTAGCTGCAGATGCCGCCCAACGTCAGGCGCTGGAGGGGGACGCGTTCGACGAGATGCCGCAGGAAGGCGGCGTAGACGTCCGGCCAGTCATCGACGGGGACGATGGGCATGACGACGGCCCGTACGGGATAGCCGGCGGCCGCACACTGCTCCATGGCGCGCAGACGCATCTCGACGGAGGGCACGGTGGACTCGAACCGGCGGGCGATCGCGGGCGGGTTGAGGCTCCACGAGAGGATCGTATGGCCCCCGTGCTCGAGATCGAGCAGGCGCTCCACGGAGGCGGACTTCGTGAGCTGGACGTGACGCGCATACCGGTGCCGTGCGAAGAAGGGGATGAGGACGCTCGAGTATCCTGTCAGCGGATCGAGGGCGAGGGGATCCTGCAATTTGCCGTGATAGAAGGAGACGGGCCGGGTAAGTTCGTTGGCGATCCGATCCATTCTGGCGATGATCTCGGGCAGATTGACGTAGATCTTCACCGTGGGCGAGAACCACACGCCCTGGGTGCCGGCCAGGTAGCAGTACGAGCAGCCGTAGGGGCAGTGGCCGTAGAGGGAGAAGTGCCAGTAGTTGGGGCAGGTGTTGCCCGATTCCTGGCTGAAGCGTACGGCGTTCTTCAGCACGCCGAAGACGAGCGTCCGCTTTCCGGCGGCCTGCAACGGCACGGCCCCGCGCACGCGCAAGTCGATCTGGTTGTGGGGCGTGTCCAACCGCTCCTCGACGGGCACGCCGGGGAGACCGCCGCAGATATGGCGTATGAAGGCCCGGCGCTCCGGCGAATCCCGGCTGCCTCGTGTCAGGATAATGCGTTCGACGTGAACATGGGGCGGGCACTCGGGCGCGTGGGTGACGGGGAGACGAACGGGCACGTCCGGCGTATCGAAGATGTCGAGTTGGGCCACGGTTCGTCTCCTCAAGCCCGGCTCAGGCCGTGTGCGCGGCGGCCGCCTGGCGCCTGCGCGTGGATGCGGCGAACAACCTGGCCACCTGCTCGCAAAGGTATCGCTGGACGAATGAGTTGAGCGTGCCATCCGGATACAACACGCGGGCGGCGATCAGGGCGTCGAGGTTCTTGTCCGTCCGGCTGGTGGCGTTCGGGACGCGCGCGAGGAGTTCGCTGCGATCATAGTCTGTGTTCGCCCACAGCCAGGCCCAGATGGCCCCCGAAGATCGGCCCTTCGGCTTGGGCGGGTTCCGCCGCGGGGCGATCTCGATCTGCGTCCAGGCCACGGCAATCCGCGCGAGTTCGGCCTGGCCCGCCACGAGCAGCACGGCCTCGGGCTGTTCGTCTTCTTTGAACGACGTGAGTTTCTGGTGCCACAGTGTCTTGCTCACAGGACTCCTCCTTACGCGGTTTCGCCCTCGCCCCTCAAGGAATGGCCACATCCACCGTCAATCCAGGCTGTTTTCGCCGGGC
>JAFGTL010000543.1 GCA_016934125.1 Candidatus Hydrogenedentota bacterium | reverse complement strand
TGAGCGCCGGTGAGCCAGGTTGTCCAGCCGCGTTTCGACACGCCGGTGACGACAAACCCGTTGATCATGACGGGGGGCGTCATGTCCTTCACGCAGAGGGACTGGACGGCGTCCATGGCGCGGACGGCGCTCTTCACCATGGGGCAAAGCAAGGGCCTGTGGGGATCGCCCGTCTCGGCGAACTGGGCGAACGTGTAGGCCACGATCTCGTCCTCAACGCGTTCTTTGCCCTCGCCGGCGAACACGAGCGGCTGGTTGGGCACGTCGCGCAGGATGGCCACGACGGACTTGGTGGTGGTGGCCAGGTTGACGAAGTACGCCGGCGCGGCGGTGGGAGGCGAGGCCGTTCGCCGGCCGCCCTGGATGCTGAGCAGCGCGCGGGAGTGCTCGACTTGATCCGGCACGACGACGGTGAGCCAGTGGCGCCACACGGCGGGAGTGGCCTGCCCTTCGGCCCAGGCCTGGGAGGTCAGATCGAGCACGTAGGTGATGTAGCCGTCGCACTCGACGCGGCTGTGCACCGTGTAGCCGTAGTGCGAATCGGGGGTGTAGGCGTAGTCTGCAAGTGGGCCGGCGTACGCGGTGGGAACCGACGCCGCGGCCAGGACGATCGCGATGAATACGAGACGGCTTGCCCTTTTCAACATGGTGGTTCCTTCCTCATTCGCCGCGTGTCAGGAGCGCAATCGCCCCACTATAGACAAATGCCCGGGCGCCCGCAACCGGGCCGCACCGCGCACGGAGTGGGCGGTATGCCTGGGGCGGATGGGCCGCGGGCTGTGTGCTGCCATGCTAGGATGGTAAGCCGCCGCGTGGCCGTTCGGGGCTTGAGTGTGGTATACTGGCGTTCATTATGTCGCCCACGTTCAAACGGTTTCTCAAGTACGCCCGGCCGTACACGGTACTCATTGTCAGCGCGATCGCGATCGGGCTTGCGAAGTTCTCGCTTGCGCTGGCCCTGCCCCTGTCGCTCGGTTACGTGATCGATCATGTCCTGCCCGAGATTGCCGAGACGGGCCGGCTTACGCGGCTGTGGTACGTGCTGGTGGCCCTGACGGTGGCCTTCCTGCTGCGCGGCGGGGCCACCTACTACCGTTCCTATTGGGCGGCGGTGGCCGGGAACCGGACGATTTTCGATATCCGGCGCGACACGTTCCGGCACGTGCAGCGGCTCAGTCTTGCGTATCACTCGTCGCGGCGCACGGGCGAGACCACGGCGCGCCTGATCAGCGATCTGAATGCGGCCAGCGGCATCGTGACGCAAGGGATCGTGGCGATCGCCATCGACCTCATCTTTTTGCACGGCGTGGTGGTGTGCCTGTTCCTGCTGAACTGGCGCCTCGCGGGCGTGAGCCTGTTCACGTTGCCGTTCTACGGCATCGTGTTCCGCTCGCTGAACCCGCGGCTCCGTAAGGCGGCCACCGAGGTTCAGGAAGAGATGGAGGAGATGTCCGGCGAAGTCAACGAGAAACTGGGCGGGTTGCCGGTGGTGATCTCGCACGTCCGGGAGAAGACGGAGGAACTGAACTTCTTCCACCGGCAACGGGCGTACTACGGGAAACTGCTGCGCCGGATCCGGCTCAAGATGATCCTGACGTCCGTTGCGGAGTTTCTCCAGTCGTTCGGCCCGGTTCTTGTCATCATCTACGGCGGTTACCGGGTGGCCAGCGATCCGCTATTCACGGTAGGGCAGTTCGTGACGTTCTACGGATTCCTGTCGCACCTGTATCTGCCCACGCGGCGCCTGGCGGATTATTCGGCCCTGCTTCAGGAGAAACTGGCCGCGATGGATCGGGTGTTCGAGGTGTTGGACAGCGAACCCGACATTGCGGATCGCCCCGGCGCAACGCCGCTGGTGGCCCCGAAGGGGCATATCGAGTTCGAGGAGGTGGCGTTCTGCTATGACCCCGGGCAGCCGGTGCTGGACGGTGTGACGCTGGCGATCGAGCCCGGGCAGTCAGTGGCGTTTGTCGGGCGCAGCGGGGCCGGCAAGAGCACGCTGGTGAATCTGGTGCCCCGATTCTACGACGTGGTCTCGGGGGTGGTGCGCGTCGACGGCCGCGATGTCCGCGACATCAGTGTCCGTTCGCTCCGGGAGAACATTGGGATTGTGCTGCAGGACTCGATCCTGTTCACCGGAACGATCCGCGAGAACATCCTGTACGGCCGGCACAACGCCACCGAATCGGAGATGATCGCCGCGGCCGAGATGGCCCACGCCCACGAGTTCGTGCGCGACATGCCCGACGGATACGACACGGTGCTGGGCGAGCGGGGCGTGACGCTCAGCGGCGGGCAGAAGCAGCGGCTCAGCATTGCGCGCGCCTTCCTGCGGGATCCGCGGATCCTGATCCTCGACGAGGCGACATCGAGCCTCGATTCGGCGGCAGAACACGTCATCCAGGACGCGCTCCGGCAACTCATGGAAGGACGGACGACGCTGGTGATCGCCCACCGGCTGTCGACGGTGGTGGACTGCGACTCCGTGGTCGTGCTCGAAGCGGGCCGGGTGGTTCAGCGGGGCGCCCACCGCGACCTCATCGGCACGCGCGGGCCCTACCGGCGGTTCTGCAAGGAGCAGTTTGGCGGCGTCGGCCTCGAGGAGCTCTCCCGCCGGGCCGGTTGAACGCGTCCGGTGCGGCACCTACAATGGCGGAAACACACGGACGGGGTGGATCACGCCTCGATACGGAAAGGGATGACGCATGGCAGGCGGGATTCGAGTCACAGTATGGAACGAGGGCGAGCACGAGAAGTTGAACGCCGAGATCGCCAAGCTGTATCCGAAGGGGCTGGGGGGGCAGATCGCCCAGTATCTCGAACGGCAGGCGGGCATCGCGTCCGTCCATGTGTCCGAGTTGAGCGACGAGGGGCAGGGGCTTACCGACGAGATCCTCGCTCGCACCGATGTCATGACGTGGTGGGGGCACCGGGCACATGGGGACGTGACGGATGAGAATGTCGAGCGGGTGTGCGCCCGGGTTCGCGACGGCATGGGGTTGATCGTGTTGCATTCGGGGCACTATGCGAAGGTCTTCCGGCGGCTCATGGGCACGTCGTGCCAGCTCAAATGGCGTGAGATCGGCGAGAAAGAGCGGCTCTGGGTGGTCGATCCCGGGCATCCCATTGCGGACGGGTTGCCGGAGTACTTCGAGTTGCCGCACGTCGAAATGTACGGCGAGCATTTTGCGGTTCCGCAACCCGATCAACTGGTGTTCGTCAGTTGGTTCGAGGGCGGGGAGGTGTTCCGGAGCGGCTGCTGCTGGCACCGGGAGCGAGGCAAGGTGTTCTATTTCCGCCCCGGCCACGAGACGTTGCCCATCTACCATGACGAGCACGTGCTCAAGGTGATCGGCAACGCGGTGCGTTGGGCCGCGCCCTGCGGCGTCGAGGCCGTCACCCGCGGGAACGTCGAGCCCCTCGAAGATATCGGCCCGGCGGCGTGAGTCTGGGCGTCGAGGAGGTGCCGGGGCTTACGCGTCCGAATCGGAACGGTTGACTTCGCCCTTCTCGATCAGACGGATGAAGGTTTGCACGATCTCGCGGTCGAACTGCTTGCCGGCGCCTCGCTCGAATTCGGCGATGATCTTCTCTTTTGACAGGGCCTTACGGTAAGCGCGGTCGGCCGACATGGCGTCGTAGGCGTCGACCACGGAGATCACCCGGACGAGGGGCGACACGTTTTCCGCCTCGAGGCCGTCCGGATAGCCGGTGCCGTCTACGCGCTCGTGGTGGCGGCGAACCAGATCGCGGTGGCCTTGGGCGAGGAAGGTCACGGGTTCGAGGATGGAGTCGCCGATGAGGGGATGGCGCTTGATCATCTCCCACTCATCGTCGGTAAGCCGTTCGCGCTTGTTGAGCACGGAATCGGGAATGCCCACCTTGCCGATATCGTGGAACTGGGCGCCGACGCGGAGGGTATCGAGTTCCTGCTCGGACATGCCGAGTTCGCGGGCGAGCAGGATGCTGTACTCGGTGACGCGCTGGCTGTGGCCGTGGGTGTACGGATCGCGCGCTTCGAGGAGCAGCGCCATGGACTGAAGGGTGGCGAGGTGCGCCTTCTCGATATCCTGAATGAGGCGCACGTTCTCGATGGCGGCGGCGGCGTGGTTCGCCACGATGCTGAGGATCTTGAGATCGCCTTCAGTGAACTTGCTGCCGCTTCGTTTCTCGCTCACGTTGAGCACAGCCAGCACTTCGGAGCCGTTCCTCGCCGGGCCCGCGGAGTCGCCATCCAGCGGCGGTTTGCGTTCCAGCGGCACCGACACGAAAGAGGCGCCTTGGTGGCGGCGGACGATCTCGGCCACCTCGGGCGCTGACTCGATGTCTTCGACGAGCAAGGGCCTGACGTTTTTCGCCACCCAGCCGGAGATGCTTCCACCCATCTTGACGAGATCCTTGGTGACTTCGGGCGGGAGGCCCTCGCTGGCGGCGATCTCGAGGAACTCGCCGTCGGGCGTGGTGAGCATGAGGGATCCGCGGGCCGCGCCGACGCGGTCGAGGGCGGCCTTGAGCACGAAGTCGAACAGTTCCCGCTCGTTACGTATGCCGGCGATGCGCTCGCTGATGAGGAAGAGCTCGGTGAGCTCGAGCAGGCGGGCGTTCTCGTTGGTGAGGTGGTGGCGCTCGAAGGCGTTCATGACGGCGAGCTTGATCTCGCTGAGGCTGAATGGCTTGAGCACGTAGTCGTAAGCGCCTTCCTTGACCGCGGCGCGGGCGGTCTCGAGGGTCGCGAACCCAGTCATGACAACCGGGATCAGGGAGGGGCGCACCTTCTTGGCTTCGCGGATGAGGCGGATCCCGTCCATCTCGGGCATCATGATGTCCGTGAACAGGAGCACATATCCGTCACTCTCGCTCAGCAGCTTGAGGGCGGCGGGCCCGTTTGACACCGTTTCGACCGCATAGCCTTCGTCGGTCAGGATGTCCGTCAACAGTTCTCGGATGACGGCTTCGTCATCCACCACAAGGATCTTGCTGGCATCGGTCATGAAGAGGTTCCCATCTGCCGCTTGATTGCACTCAGCCTCATATTCTAACACAAAACCGCCTCCGAGATTGACCGACGGTGCCGGGCCTCCCGCCCAAGATGGCCCGCCGCAAAGGGTTGCATCCGGGCGGGCTTCCCTATAGTGCCATACTTGGAGGGGCTAGAGCGACTTCTTCAGCCGGCGGAGGGCGGCGCGCACCTGCCGGGGGGCCGTGCCCCCGGGATGACTCCGCCGGCGCAGGATGGCGCCGGGCTCGAGGGCGGCGTGGATGTCCCGGCCGAACAGGGGGGAGAACGCCTTGAACTCGCTGAGGGCGAGTTCGGGTAATCGTTTACCGTGCTTCGTACAGTGCAGAACCATCCGGCCCGCAATCCCGTGGGCTTCCCGGAAGGGGACTCCCTTTTCAACGAGGTAGTCCGCCAAGTCGGTGGCTTCGAGGAAGCCTTCGCGGGCCATGTGGGCCATCCGCTCCCGATTCACCCGGATCGTGGGAATCAGGGCGGCCGTCACCTCGATGCAGGCCCGGAGCGTGTCTGCGGCGTCGAAGGCGGGCTCCTTGTCCTCTTGCAGATCCCGGTTGTAGGTGAGGGGCAGGCCTTTCATCATGGCGAGGAGCGCGGCCAAGTCGCCGTATACCCGGCCCGTCTTGCCGCGGACGAGTTCGCATGCGTCCGGGTTCTTCTTCTGGGGCATGATGCTGGAGCCCGTGGTGAACGCATCGCCGATCTCGATGAAGGCGTACTCGCTCGTCGACCACAGGATGAGTTCCTCGCTGAGCCGCGAGAGATGCATCATGGCCAGCGCGGCCGCGGCACAGAACTCGATCAGGTAATCGCGATCGGACACGGCGTCCATGCTGTTGGCGCTGATCGCGTCGAAGCCCAGCGCCTCGGCGACGGCGTTGCGATCAATCGGATAGGGCGTCCCTGCCAAAGCCGCCGAGCCGAGGGGCAACACGTTCACCCGGTTCCGGAGTTCGGCGAACCGCTCCCGATCACGCCCGGCCATTTCCACGTAGGCAAGCACGTGATGGGCGAGCAGCACCGGCTGGGCGTGCTGGAGATGGGTG
>JAFGTL010000542.1 GCA_016934125.1 Candidatus Hydrogenedentota bacterium | reverse complement strand
GAGTCGAGGATCTTGAGGAGAAGGGGGAACCGGCCGTGGATGGTGACGCGGGCCTTGTTGCCCAGGAGAAGGCGCGGGCACTCCTCCACGAGTTGGTGGAGGGTGGCGCCGGCGCGCTCGCCCTCGGCGACAACGCTCTCGTAGCTGGCGTGGTCGGAGATAAGCCAAGCCTCGCCGACAGGTTTGCCGGGGGCCGGGCTTTCGTCGTCGACGGACGGCCCCACGAGGGCGCGCAGGTTGCGGCCGCCCCAGATGCGCTCGAAGAGTCGTGTGCGGAACCACAGCAATGGCAGGTCGTTAGATGGCATGTGGGGATCCCTCGCAGGCTGCTGAATTCGCGGTAATCATGTAGCATTCATCGTTCATTGACTGAGGCGACGTAGCTGTCGAAACTGCGCATCATGCCGGCGAGGTCGTCGCCGCCGAACTTCTCGATAAAGGCTTCGGCGAGGGTCGTGGCGAGAACGCATTCGGCGATGACGGCCAACGCAGCGACTGCACAGGTGTCACTCCGTTCCCGGAGGGCGTCGACGGACTCGTGCGTATCCATGTCGACGGTTCTCAGGGGACGCATGAGGGTGGCGATGGGCTTCTTGGCGAGGCGAACGATGAGTTCCTCGCCCGTGGTCATGCCGCCTTCGGTGCCGCCGGCGTGGTTGGTGGCGCGGCGGTAGGGGCCGCCCGTGCGGGGCCCGGCGGAGTATACGATCTCGTCGTGGAACCGGCTGCCGGGCCGTGACACACCGCGGAATCCGAGGCCGACCTCGAGGCCCTTGACGGCCTGAATACTCATCATGGCCTGGGCGATGCGCGCGTCGATCTTGACGTCCCACTGGACGTGGCTCCCCAAACCCGGGGGCAGGCTCCAGGCGCGCACCTCGACGACGCCGCCGAGGGCGTCTTTGTCGCGCTTGGCCTGCCGGATGGCGTCGATCATGGCGGCGGAGGCGGCGGGATCGCAGCAACGCACGTCGGACTCGACGGCCAGGGCCCGGATACGCTCGGAAGGGATGGAGTCGGTGTCGGCCTCGACGGGGCCGATCTGGATCACGTGGCCGGCGAGGTCGACGCCGAACTCGGCAAGGAGCCGGCGGCACAGCGCGCCCGCCGCGACACGGGCGGCGGTTTCACGCGCGGAAGCGCGTTCGAGCACGTTCCGGCAGTCGTCGTGGCCGTACTTGAGCGCGCCGACGAGGTCGGCGTGGCCGGGGCGCGGGTGCACGACGCGCTCGGCGCCGGGGCCGGCGGGGGGCGTCCAGGGATCCATGGCGGAAGCCCAGTTCGCGAAGTCACGGTTCCACACGGCGAGGAGAATCGGGCTGCCGAGGGTGACACCGCCCCGGATCCCGGCCAGTACGTCGACTTCGTCGTTCTCGATGCGTTGCCGTCCGCCGCGGCCATAGCCTTTCTGCCGCTCGGCGAGCCAAGCGTTGATGTCGTCGGGAGACACGTGCAGTCCGGCGGGGAATCCGTCAAGGAGACAGAAAGCACCGCGTCCGTGGGATTCGCCTGCGGAGAAGCAACGGAGCACGGAGCAGCCCTCCCGGTGGCGGATGTCCTAGACGCCCGCGGTAGCGAACGCGAGGTACGCGTCGTAGAGTTCTTGTCCGAAGAGCATGACGATGAATCCGGCAAGGCACAGATACGGGCCGAAGGGCAGGTAGTGCCCTTCGATTGTGATCTCATCCGAGTCGTCCTCTTCGGGGATCTCCTGCGCGCCGGGGCCCTTGAACTTCTGGATGATGAGGGAGACGGCCTCGGCGATCATCGAGATCAGGACGGTGCCCGGCATGCCGTAGAACCCGCCGAAGGTGACCTTCTCTTCCTTCCCGTGCCGGGTGTCTTCCGGCTCGCCGGCCTTCTTGAGTCGCAGGATAAGCATGGTGACGACGCCGACGATGCTGCCGATGCCGGACGCGATGACGATGATGAGGATGACGCCGGGCCATCCGAAGAAGCCGCCCAGCATGGCGAGGAGTTTGACGTCGCCGAGGCCCATGCCGCGTTTCTTGACGAGCACGCGGGTGAGTTTGTCAACAATGAAGAGGGCGCCGCCGCCGACTTCGACGCCGATGAGGGCGTCGAACACAGGGGGGAGCGGGCCGAGGACGCGCAGGCCGCTGGCGGCATGCCAGGTGGCGAGGACGGCGCAGGCGATGCCGATAGGGACACCGGGGAGCGTGACCTCGTCGGGGATCGTCCAGGTGGAGAAATCGACGAAGGTGGCCAGGACGAGGGCGGCCGTGAGGAGCAGGTAGATGGGGGTGGCGATGACGAGCCCGAACCGCCAGTAGACGATGAAGAAGAGGACCGCCGTGATGGCCTCGACGAGAGGGTACTGCCAACTGATGGCCTGGCCGCAGTGGCGGCAGCGGGCGCCGAGCATGAGCCAACTCACCATGGGGATGTTGTCGTACCAGGCGATGGGGTTGTCGCACTTCGGACAATGGGAACGCGGCCTGACCACGGATTCGCCCCGCGGCACGCGATACACGCACACGTTGAGGAAACTGCCCACCATCCCCCCGAGGATGAAAGCGAACACCGAGCCAATCGTGTCGATGATTTGGTAATTCATATCATTCCCCACTCACCATAAGTTCCGATATCATAACGGATGGAGCACCATAAGCGCCAAAAAAGCGCAGATCGCTTCCCACCGAGGCGATGTTGGTCATGAGATCGCGGATGTTGCCGGCGAGGGTGACGCCGCGGACGGGACGGGCGGGTTGGCCGCGTTGAATGGCGAGGCCCGCGGCGCCGAAGCTGAAATCGCCAGAGATGGGGTCGGCGGTGTGCATGCCCATCGTTTCGGTGACGAGGAGGCCGTCGCCGGCGGCGGCGATGAGGTCGGCTTGGGAACCGGCCCCGGGGGCCAGGAAGCAGTTGGTTGCGCCGACGTGGGGCACGCCCTTGAATCCGCTGCGGCTTGCGTTGGCGGTGGTGGCGGCGTCCATGATGTGGGCCGTGTAGGTGTTGTGGAGAAAGGTCTTCAGGACACCGCCCTCGACGAGGAGGGTGCGCTGAGCGGAGGCGCCCTCGCCATCGAAGGGGGCGCGATTCAAGCCGGACTCGCATTCGTTCTCGTCGACGATTTCCACACATTCGGAGGCGACGGGCTCGCCTAAACGCCCGGCGTAGAGGGACTTGCCTCGAAGCACGGAATCGGCCATGAGGGCCGGGCCGAGTACCTGGAGGATCTGAGCGACGACGCGGTTGTCGAGGACGATGGGCATCGCCCCGGAGGCGCAAGGAGCGCCGCCGAGGCGGCGTAGGGCGTCCTGCGCACAGGACTGGGCGCACCAGTCGACGCGGAGCGAATCGAAGGTCCGGCCGAAATCGAATTCCCAGCCCATCTCCGGGTCGAGCCCGACCTGTGCGGCGCGGGCGACCACGTGGCAGGCGCAGAAGGCGTTGCGGTAACTGCGCCGGAGGCCCCGCGAGGACGCGATGGCGAGTTCGAACCGGCAGTCGGAATAGTGGGCGGTTTGAACCTGGGCGATGCGGGTGTCCGCGTGAAGGGTCTTCTGCTCGAGGCGGCGGGCAAATTCGATCTTGTCTTGGACGGGGACGGCCTGGAAGTCCTGTTCGGCCCAATCGTCGTGGGAACTGAGGGATGAATCGGGGAGCAGGTTGTGTTCGTCGGGCTCGCTGGCCTTGGCGTTCTGCCAGGCGGACTCAACGAGGCGCCGCATGCCGCCGGTGAAGTCAGTACGGTAGGCGAACCCCATGCGCCGGTCGTCGGTGAAGAGGCGCACGCCCGCGCCGATGCACTCCGCAAGGGCGAGGGTTTCGACCTGCCCGTCGGCCACCTCGACTTCGAAGTCGGCGGAGGTGGACAGGACGATCTCGGCATCGGCGGCGCCGAGCGCCGCGGCGGCGGCGAGGGCTTCGTCGAGCAGCACGCCGGGGACGTTCATTGGGGTGCGTTCCGGGCCTTGGTGGCGTCGACGAGCGGCTTGACAAAGGCGCCGACGCGGGCGGGCATGTCGGGGGTGTCGCCCAGTTCGCCGATGAGGCGGACGATGGCGCTGCCGACGATTACGCCGTCTGCAAAGGAGGCAACCTGGGCCGCATGGGCGGGTTCGGAGATGCCGAATCCGACGGCCACCGGGAGATCGGAGTGCTGCTTAATGGACTCCACCATGGACTTGGTGGTTTGGGCGATGTCGTTGCGGACGCCGGTGACGCCGATCCGGGATACGTAGTAGAGGAAGCCGGTGGCGTGCCGGGCGATGAGCTTGATGCGTTCGAGGGTGCTCGTGGGCGCGATGAGGGGCACGGTGGCGATGCCGTGTTCGTCGAGGGCGCGCTTGCAGTCAGGATCTTCACCGGGGGGCAGATCCACACAGAGAACGCCGTCGACGCCGGCGCGCTGGCAATCGGCGGCGAAGGGCTCGACGCCGTAGGCAAGCACGGGGTTGTAGTACGTGAAAAGCAGGATCGGGATTTGGGTAGTTTTGCGCAAGGAGCCGACGAGATCCACGACTTGGTGGAGGGTGGTGCCCTGGGTGAGGGCGCGGAGGGCGGCTTCCTGGTTCACGGCCCCGTCGGCGATGGGATCGGAGAAGGGGATGCCGAACTCGATGATGTCGGCGCCGGCCT
>JAFGTL010000541.1 GCA_016934125.1 Candidatus Hydrogenedentota bacterium | reverse complement strand
GCCGTAAGGCCATCCGCATCGATGTGAAGGATCTGCACAAATACCTGGGCAACGAGAAGGTGTATCTGGAGGTCGTCGATCGGACGCGGCTTCCGGGCGTCGCCACGGGGATGGCGTGGACGGCGACGGGCGGCGATATCCTCTTCATCGAGGCAACCCGGATGGCGGGGAAAGGCCAACTGGTGCTGACGGGCCAGCTCGGGGACGTGATGAAGGAGTCGGCGCAGGCGGCGCTAAGCTACATTCGCTCGAACGCGGAGCGGCTGGGCGTCGCGGACGGCCATTTCGGCGAATTCGACATTCACATCCACGTGCCGGCGGGCTCGGTGCCGAAGGATGGCCCCAGCGCGGGCGTCACCATGCTGGCGGCGATGGCGTCGTTGCTCACGGGCAAGCGCGTCCGGAGCCGGGTGGCCATGACGGGTGAGATCACCTTGCGGGGGCTGGTGCTGCCGGTGGGCGGAGTCAAGGAGAAGGTGCTCGCGGCCGTGCGGGCGGGCGTGCGGGAGATCATCCTGCCGGAGCGGTGCGCGAACGACCTCGAAGACGTGCCGGAGCCCGCCAGGAAAAAGGTGAAGTTCCACTTCGTGCAGCGGATGGATGAAGTGCTCGAGATCGCGCTCGGGATTCCGGCGCAGGATGCGGGTTCCGGCAAGAGGGCCAAGGGCAAGTAGCGCGACGCCGGCTCAGTCACCCGTCCAGTAGTCAACCACGAGCACCCTATCCAGATGGGGGCCGATCAGGCCGACGAACTCGGTGTGCGCCGGATGGGGCAGGTAGGCGGCCCGGCCGGCCTCGCTCTGGAACGACACGACAAAGCAGTGGGTGAAGCCATCCGCCTTGCCCTCGGTGCTCACATCGGTGCCCCACTCGAAGTCGTACACCGTGTCGACCTTCGTGGCGAGCGCGCAGAAGGCGTTCTCGATCTCCCGGATCTGCTCCGAAGACACCCCGTCTTTGAATCTGAAGAGGACGACGTGCCGGAGCACTTGGGCGGGATCGCTGTCGGACACGGCCACTTCGTTCTCTTTGATGTTGAGAGAGATGCACCCGCTGGCCAGACATGCCACGATACTGAGGCCGACAAGATACTTGCGCATCGCTGAATCTCCTCCGCCTTCTCCCCCACTCCGCTCCCGGCTCGCCCCGGACGGCGCCATTATGGGGCATTGTGCGGGAGAAGTCTAGGCCGATTGAGGAGCTTTCGTATTCCTCCCGGGCAGGGCACTATAATGGCTCGATCCGGTTTGGGGCGGCCTACCGCAAGAGGTGCAGCCATGGACAAGAAGGACATCATCGGGGTGCTCGAAGAGATCGCCCTGCTGCTGGAACTGTCGGGCGAGAATCCCTTCAAAGCGCGGTCGTACACGAATGTGGCGCGCCAAATCGAGCAGTTGGAGGAGGAACTCGACGTCCTGGTGGCCGGGAAGCGGCTGCGGGAGATCAAGGGGGTCGGGGATGCGCTCGAGAAGAAGATCGAGGAACTCGTGACAACGGGTTCGCTCAAGTACTACGAGGATCTGCGCGCGAAGTTCCCGGCCTCACTGTTCGCCCTGTTCCGGGTTCCCGGGCTGGGTGCGAAGCGGATCAAGACGCTGTACGAGGAATTGGGCGTGCAGTCGCTGGGCGAGTTGGAGTACGCCTGCACGGAGAACCGGCTGGTTGGGCTCAAGGGGTTCGGGCCGAAGATGCAGGACAAGGTGCTGCAAGGCATCGCGTTCGCCAAACGGCACGAGGATCTCCACCTGATCTCGACGGCCATGGCCGAAGCGGAGCGGCTTCGCGACTGGCTGGCCCAGGAGGAGTCGATCGTGCGGATCGACGTGGCGGGGAGCATTCGCCGCCGGAAGGAGGTAGTCAAGGACATCGATCTCCTCGCGTCGAGCGCCCGCCCGGAAGACGTCATGGGGCGATTCGTTGCGGCGGAGGGCGTCGAGCGCGAGACGGGGCAGGGGGACACCAAGTCGAGCGTGGTGCTTGAATCGGGCCTTGCGGCGGACCTCCGGGTGGTGTCGGACGAGGAGTTCCCCTATGCCCTGCATCACTTCACGGGGAGCAAAGACCACAATGTGGCCATGCGCCAACGGGCCAAGGAGCGCGGACTCAAGATGAACGAGTACGGCCTGTTCCGCGGCGACGAGAACATCGCATGCGCGGATGAAGCGGCGATCTTCGCGGAATTGGGGCTGCCCTACATTCCGCCGGAACTGCGGGAAGACATGGGCGAACTGGAGGCGGCGGAACTGCCGCGGCTCGTGGAGCAGGGCGATCTCGTGGGCGTATACCACTGCCATTCGACGTACAGCGACGGGCGGGCCACCGTCGGGCAGATGGCGGAGGCGGCCCGCAGCCGGGGATACCAGTATCTGGTGATCGCCGACCACAGCCAGTCCGCAGCCTATGCGGGGGGATTGTCGCCGGCGGCAGTGGAGAAACAGCACGCAGAAATCGATGCGCTGAACGCCGGGCTGGATGGGTTCCGGGTGCTCAAAGGAATCGAGTCGGACATCCGCACGGACGGACGCCTGGACTATGAGGACGACGTGCTGGGGGCGTTCGACGCGGTGATCGCGTCGATCCACAGCAAGCTCGACATGAAAGAGGAGGAAGCGACAACGCGTGTGATCCGGGCCGTCGAGAACCGGCACACCGCCATCCTGGGCCATCCGACGGGGCGGCTGTTGTTGTCGCGGGCGGGATACGCGCTGGACTTCGATCGGGTGTTCGATGCGTGCCGGGCCAACGGCGTGGCCGTCGAGATCAACGCCAATCCGCACCGGCTGGATCTGGATTGGCGCCAGGTGCGGCGGGCCAAGGAGCGCGGGGTGATGCTGTGCATCGGCCCGGATGCGCACAGCACGGACGGGCTCGACGATGTGGCGTATGGCCTGGGCGTCGCCCGGAAGGGCTGGCTCGAAGCGGACGATTTGTTGAACGCAATGACGGTGAAGGAGTTCTTCGCATGGCGAAGGTGAAGCGGACTCAGGCGGCGACTCGGAAGCGGGCCGTGGCGGTGCTGGAGCGGTTGCGGCAGGCCTATCCGGACGCGCGGTGTACGCTGGACTACACGAACCCGCTCGAACTGCTCGTGGCGACGATCCTCGCGGCCCAATGTACGGACGCGCGGGTGAACGAGGTGACGAAGCCGCTCTTCAAGCAATACCGCACGGCCGCGGACTACGCGGATGCGCCGCAAGATGAACTGGAACAGGCGGTTGTGACCTGCGGATTCTACCGGAACAAGGCCAGGAACATCCGGAAGGCCTGCGGGGCGCTCGTGGCGCGGTTCGGCGGCACCGTGCCGGAAACCATGGAGGAACTGCTCGAGCTGGATGGGGTCGGGCGGAAGACGGCAAACGTGCTCCTGGGAGAGTGCGCCCAAGCGGCCGGGGTGGTGGTGGACACGCACTGCGGCCGGGTGGCGCGGCGGCTCGGGCTCACGCGGCAGACGGATCCCGTGAAGGTGGAACAGGACTTGATGAAGGTGTGGCCGCAGGAGGCGTGGACGATCTTCTCACACAGCCTGGTGTTCCACGGGCGGGCGGTGTGCCAGGCGCGGAGTCCGCGCTGTTCGGCGTGTTGTGTGAAGGACTTGTGCCCGTTCCCGGACACGGCCGAGGGCAAACGGATCGCGAGATAGGCGGCGAGCGCCCGGCCGGGGGAAAAAAGGAACCGGGGAGGCGATCTCCAGGAATCCGTTGGCTGCAGTTACTCTTGGGGAAGGAGTGACTTGAGGTAGACTTAGAGCGGATTCCACGATCCACCTCCCCGGGTTGGGCAAAAGGGATTCAATTGTGTGCGCCGCGTCGGGCGCGGCGTTACCGACCTCGCGCTTTGACTCCCAGTGTTTTCGTCTCGATCGAACCGGCCGAGAAGTCCGGTACGAGCCGCACGAGAAGGACTTTCGCGCCGGTGACAGGCCCGCCGGGAATCGCGATCTCGCAGGAGCGTCTTGCCTTGTTGGCGAAAACGCGTCCGTCGACATAGCTCTTGAGCAGGGGCTTCATCTCACCGTCGGTTACGTAGACGTGATAGCCGCAGTGGCCGGCCTCGTGTTCGTCAGGCGTCCAGTAAATGCCGATGACGTTGACGCCGTGTGCACGGTCCTCGGGCGGGATCGGGAGGACGAAGGACTCTCTCCCGATGAAGCTCGCCGGGGTGACGACGCCCGACAACGATTCCTCGAAGAGGGCGCTCGCCGACGCAAGCGGGACGACCCCGCTGGCCCAGGCCATCTCGGCATCCATGTCGGCAACCACCTCGGGGTCGGAGAGATCGCCGATCGCCGGGATGCTGAGGCGTTCGCCGCGGGTCAACACGCGGAAGCTGTCGCCCTTTTCGACGGTGACCTCGCCCTCTCCGACGGACACCACGGTCTGTCCGGATGCGACCTCGACGACGAGGAGGGTGCCGAAAACCGTCACATCGCCTGCGGGCGTGGCGATCCGGAACACGCGGCCGGTCTGGCCCACGTCGAGCCATGCGCGGCCGGCATCGAGCCGGATAGCGCGTGCGTTGACAACGCGGATACGGGACTCGGGCCCCAGTTTGATCTGCGTCGGGCCGATGAGGGACAAGACGAGCCACGAGTCCGCGCCGGTCTCATAGCTGACTCCGGGTTCAACGATCTGTTTGGGGGCGGCCGTGCGCTGGCCGAGCCAGCCCGGGTCGAGCTTCGACGCGACGCCGACCGCCTGGGTCACAAGGCCGACTGCACCGGAATCGGGAATACTCTTCGGCCAGTTGTACTGGAGCACGATGGTCAACACGAGGAGGATCGCCGCGGCGACCGGGGGCAGGGACCGCATGGCGCGCCGCATGTGGCTGGGGGGATGTTTGGCGCGCCAGTTGAGGCCCGCCAAGTCCACAGGCGACGGTTCCATCTCGGGAAGATGGTCGAGAACCCGTTGCCGCAGGGAGTGTTCAAGGCGGCTTTCGGCGAAACTCTCGAAGAGCTCTGCAGACACCCGCTGCTGTTGCCGAAGCAGGGACGCGCACAGGGGACACTCGGCCACGTGCTGTTCGAGGATGACCCGGTCAGAACTCCCGAGCTCTCCGTCGATATAGGCCTGAATCATGTTTCCTATTCGGGTACACGACGCCACTGTGCATCTCCCAACTCGTCCGTGTCGGAATCGGCCAGCAGATCCCGCAGTTGCCGGCTTGCTCGCTGGAGGATTCCGCGCACTTCGTCACGAGTCTCCCCGATGAAATCGCCAATCTCTTCGTAAGTCAGTTCCTGGAGGTAGCGCAACACGATGGGGAGCCGGTAGTTCTCCGGCAGGCTGTCGATGGCCCGCTGGATCAATTCGTATCGCTCGCTGCGTTCGAGCCGCGTTCGCGGCCCTTCGCGCGCATCCTCGATCGAGATGGTACGCCGGTACGGGAGCGGCGTTTCGTTCTGGATGCGCTTGCCGTGGCGGCG
This sequence comes from Candidatus Hydrogenedentota bacterium, assembly GCA_016934125.1. Taxonomy (GTDB): domain Bacteria; phylum Hydrogenedentota; class Hydrogenedentia; order Hydrogenedentales; family SLHB01; genus JAFGTL01. The sequence continues at coordinate 1,164 of JAFGTL010000541.1, read as the reverse complement.
GAGCCAATTGGCGGCCGTCCGGCACGTGACCTCCTTCAGCCAGGGACCGAAACTATTGTAATCTTTCAAGTTATGAAGGCTGCGGTAGGCGGCCCAGAAGGCTTCCTGGGCGATGTCCTCGGCCGCGCCGTAGCGCCCGGCATAGTAAAACGCGGTGGCGTATACCGCCCCCTGATAGCGCTCCACGAGTCTGCCGTAGGCGTCTGTATCGCCTCGCAGGCATCGCTGGACCAACGGGCCGTCTTCAAAGTCCATAGTGAAGCAACCTACCGCTCAAGAACCTCGCCAGCATCCCCGAGGCGTTCCGTTCGCATATAAGGTGGTCACCAGCGGGTTGCATGGCACGGATCGTTCCGTTTTGGAACTAATGCCCCCGCAGATCGCTTTCGGTCGGTTCCCCGCCGAGCCGGACAATGTCGGTCTCGTTGTGCCCGGCGCCTACGAGCGGTGCGAAGACATCCCGGTCCAAATCGGGGACGTAGTAGTCGAGAAAGGCACCCGGGCCGGTGACGGCGAAGCGACCGAAATGTCCCGGCACAAGGGCGCACTCGCCCGGCTTGAGCTGGCGGCTGGATTGCCCGGCCTCGATGGAGACGGAACCGGACTTGGCGAGGATGATGTGGAAGGAATCGGCGCGGGTTTCGCAGGGCAAGGTGCCGTGCACCTCGACGGATTCGGCGGCGAAGTAGCGGCAGGCGGCCAGGACAGTCCGTTGCCCGCCGTGCGATTGATAGGCAAGGGGGGCATTCGTGGCGCCGTGCTTTGACCCGAAGTGTATGGCTTGTAATGCTTTATCGACATGGAGTTGGCGTGGGGTTCCGTCCGCCTGGAGACGGCCCCAGTCGTAGATCCGGTAGGTGAGGTCGCTGTTCTGCTGGATCTCGGCGAGGACAATGCCGCCGCCGATGGCGTGGACGGTGCCGGCGGGGACGAATACGCTGTCTCCAGGGGCGACATCGAAGCGGGTGAGCAGGTCGCCGAGCGAGTTGTCATGGACGGAACGTGAGAACTGGTCAGGGGTTACGGAGCGGTCCATGCCGCAGATGAGTTCGCTGCCGGGCTGGGCGCGCAAGACGTGCCACATCTCCGTCTTCCCGACATCGGGCTCGCCGAGGCGGCTCGCACAGGCGTCGTCAGGGTGCACTTGAACCGACAGGTGGTCGG
>JAFGTL010000540.1 GCA_016934125.1 Candidatus Hydrogenedentota bacterium | reverse complement strand
GAAAAGCCACGAATCGAGAGTTTCGATGAGGACGAGTTCATCCGCGACGAGGCCACGGCGATCTGCTCGTGTGAATGACACCCCCCCCTCTGACACGCCCGACGTCAACGCGTCCCGAAGCCGCCTGACGGAGTTCGGCTCTCGCGCGGGCTTCTTGTCTGCGGCCTCCCTGCGCACTGCCCAGGCGCGTCTGTTTTGCAGGCGCGCCTGTTTTTGCAGGCGCGTCTTGCGTGGCAGGCAGCGCGTGGTTTACGCTCATATCCGCCCACAGGACACGCAAAACCCAAGGGAGCTGGCAATGACACGTTGGATTGCGATCTGGATGTCGTTGTTGTGCGCGGCGTCGGCGAGCGCCGCGGCCCACGCGTCCGCCGTCGAGTTGGCGGAGGGATGGCACAACCTCGAGGGTGTCTGGCTGTTCCGCATCGATCCCGACGAGACGGGCGAGGCCGCCGGCTGGGCGGCGCCCGCCTATGACGACGCGGCGTGGCGCACACTCAACGCCCCGGGATACTGGGAGCCGCAGGGCGTGACGGATCCGCGGCCCGGCCAGGCCCCGAAGCCCAAGGGCCGCCTCCCCTGGACGGATTACGATGGCGTAGCGTGGTATCGCCGGCACGTGGTGGTGCCGGCGGCCTGGGCCGGCCAGGATCTCGAACTCGGCCTGGGCAGCGTGGATGATGAAGACAGGACGTACGTCAACGGGCAGTTGGTGGGCGAGACAGGGCCGGACGTGGCCCAGGCCGTGGCCGTGCGGCGGCGCTACACGGTGCCGGCGGCCACTGTCCGATTCGGCGCAGAAAACGTGTTGGCCCTTCGCGTGAAGGATGGCGGCGGCCCGGGCGGGCTCATGGGCCCGTTACTCTACCTGCTGCCCAAGGAGAAGGCGAACGCCATGGCGACACTCCCGGATTCAGATCGGCCCCTCGCAGAACGGTTTGTGGCCCCGCCGGCGGAGTCCCGCATCCTCAAGATCGTCCATGGACTGCCCGATACGCCCGCCGATCAGGACGCGCTCGTCCGCGATCTCGTCGCCCGCGGCTTCGGCGGCATGGCCACCAACGTTCGCTTCGAGAACTACCTCGAGGATGACGAGAAATGGGCCTCCTTCGTCCACTGCATGCACCGGGCCAAGGACGCCGGCATGGCCCTGTGGCTCTATGACGAACTCGGCTATCCCTCGGGCACGGCCGGCGGCATCACGCTACGCGATCACCCCGAATGGGAAGCCCGCGGCCTGCTCATCGCCGACACGCTGGCCTCCGGCGGCGCCGTCGCCCTCGATGTGCCCCCGGGCACGCTCGTGCGTGCCGCCGCTTTCCCCATCGCGGACGGCGTCATCGATCTCGACGCCCCTGTCGAGCTCGCCTCGCACATTGCCGGCGGCGCCCTCGCCTGGGACGCACCCGCCGGCGACTGGCATGTCATGATCATCACCGAGGATCGGCTTTATGAAGGCACCCACGCCGCCGTCAGCCTCGCGAGGAAGTTCCCCTACATCAACCTCCTCATGCCCGAGCCCACCGCCCGTTTCCTTGAAGTCACCCACGCCCGATACGCCGAACATCTCGGTGAAGATCTCGGCCAGTGGTTCGAGGCGACCTTCACTGACGAGCCGTCCCTCATGAGCCTCTTCATGCGGCGCCAGCCTTGGCGCGTCCTGCCCTGGGCGCCCGCCCTGGCCGCCGAGTTTGAGGCCCGCCGCGGCTACCTGCTCGAGCCCGGCATCCCCGCCCTCATCGGCGACGCCGGCGCCCGCGGCCGCGCCGTCCGCTACGATTTCTGGCTCACCGTGGCCGAACTCGTGTCCGAGAACTACTTCGGCCAGATCCAAACCTGGTGCCGCGAACACAACACCCGTTCCGGCGGCCATCTCCTCATGGAGGAGGCCCTGCTCACCCACGTGCCCCTCTACGGCGATCTCTTCCGCTGCGCCCGCCGCGTCGACGCGCCCAGCATCGACTGCCTCACCAGCCTGCCGCCCCAGGTGCCGTGGTTTGTGGCCCGCCTGTTCGGCAGCGTCGCCGATCTCGAAGAACGCGCCGTCACCATGTCCGAAACCTCCGACCATGCTCAGCGCTACCGCCCGGCCGGCGACACCCGCCCCGTCCAGCCCGTGTCCGAAGACGAGATCCGCGGCACCTGCAACCGGCTGATCATGAACGGTATCACCACCATCACGAGCTACTACTCCTTCGCCGATCTCTCATCCGAGCAGCTTGTCCGCCTGAACGAGTGGATCGGCCGGTGTTGCACCTCGCTCAAAGGCGGCCACCAGGTGGCCGACGTGGCCGTGCTCTATCCCATCGAGAGCGCTTGGCCCCGGTTTGCCCCGGCCCACAACTGGACGGAAGACTCGCCCGCCGCCGCCCGTCAGGTGGACGCCACCTACCGCATGGCGCTCGATGCCCTTTACGCGTCCGCGCGCGATCTCACCATCGTCGACGCCCAGGCCCTCATCCAGGCCGAGGCCCGCTCCGGCGCCCTGCACCACGGAAACCTGCGCTGGCGCGTCGTCGTGTTGCCCTGCGCCGACACCTTGCCCATGGCCGCCTGGCAGAACCTCGCGGTGTTCTGGCGCAGCGGCGGCGCCATCATCGCCCTGTCCGCCCTGCCGGCCAACAGCGAAAGCGCCTTCCCCTCGCCCGAGGTGCAAGCGCTGGCCACCGGCATCTTCGGCGCCGCAGACGGCGCATCCATCCACACCAACCCGGCCGGCGGCGCGGGCGTGTTCCTGCCGGCCGGCTCGGAGATGCTCCTCCCCCTCGCCGTGGACGCCCTCATCGAGCGCGATGTCCGCATCCCCGATCCCGCCGGGCCTATCCGCTCGACGCACCGCCGCATCGACGGCCACGAGGTGTTCTTCCTCATCAACGACAGCGCCGCGCCCTGGGAAGGCACCGCCTCCCTCGCGGCCACCGGCGCCGGCGAACAGTGGGATCCCGCTGCCGGCCGGATGACGCCCCTCGCCTCGGCCGACGCCATCCCCCTCCGCCTCGGGCCCTACGGCGGCATGCTGTTCCGGTTCGACGCGCCCGGGCCTGTCGCACGGCGGCACGTGGCCGAGGGCCCGCTCCCCGGCCTGAATCTGTCCGCCCTGCCCGACACCGAGCCCGGCGTCGGCAAAGGCGAGTTCGTGCAAGGCGGCCTCGCGCCCGAATCCCATCCGGCCCGGCTCGCCCTGCCCGGAGCGCCCTCGGCCCGCGCGTGGCGCGCCGAAGCCACCCTTACCAAGGGCGATGTGGACACCTTCCTGTTCGTCACGTTTGCCTACGAGACGCCCGTAGACATCGCCAACGCGGCCTGCCTCACCGTGGACACCGCGGTGCCCGAAGGCCAGCGCACGCCCACCCCCCTGCGCATCATCCTGCGCGACGCGGGCGGCGTCGAATACATCGCCAACACCCGGCGCGCCCTTGCCGACGCCGGCACGTGCCGCACCGCGGCCCCGCTTACCTCCTTCGAGCGCGCGGGCTGGTGTACGGCCCCCGACAGGCCCCTCGACTTCCACGCCATCGCGGCGATCAACATCGGCTGGGGCGGCTACCTCGGCGCCCAAGGCGAAACCGTCACCTTCACCCTCGGCCCGCCCTGCCGCGGCGATTTCGAGGACAAGACCGCCCCGTCCCAGCCGTCGGAGCAGTAGCGCCGCGCCCGCAGGGCGCGCCCCGTCCCAACCGTCGGAGCGGTAGCGCTGAAGAACGCGCAGCGTTCTCGGGAAGTGCGCGAAGGGCACACACATATCAGCCCAGGCCAACGGCCTGGGTTCCTGTATCGCCCCGCACCCGAGCCCTGTAAGGGCGAGACATTCCTCCCTTCGGGCACGCACCGCCCTCGGTGCGCGACGACGTGTCCCCGGATTCCCCTCACCGCAGCACCCACGTCTTGTGGCGCGCATGCACACACGGGATGCCTGAGAGCGCGTCGATCCTCAGGCGCCCGGCGCCCGGTTGACGCGGGCCAACCGAGCATCTATCATGCCTAACGTCCTGTCGGGGTGCTTTACGGACGGAGTCTGACGCAACTCATGCTGGCCCGAGTCCATTCCTGCGCGGTTCTTGGCATCGACGGCTATCCGGTTACCGTCGACATAGACAACCATCCCGGCACGAACCGTTTCTACATGGTGGGCCTCCCCGAGATGCCCGTGAGAGAGAGCAAAGAGCGCGTCTTCTCCGCCCTGCGCAGCTCCGGATTCCACTACCCCCGCGGCGTCACCGTCATCAACCTCGCCCCGGCCGACATCCGCAAAGAGAGCACCGCCCTCGATCTCCCCATCGCCCTCGGCATGCTCGCCGCCAGCGAACAGATCGCCGGGCCCCGGTTCGCCGAATACGCCATCGCCGGCGAACTCGCCCTCGACGGCGCGATCCGGCCCGTGGCGGGCGCCCTGTCCATGGCCATCGCCGCGCGCGACCTCGGACTCCGCGGCATCCTCGTGCCCGAGGCCAACGCCGAAGAGGCCGGCGTCGTGCCCGACGTCGAGGTGATTCCCGCGCCCACCCTCACCGAAGCCGTCGCCTTCATGACGGGCGCCCAGGACATCGCCCCCCATCGCACTGACTTATCCGACGTGTTCGACGAGGCCCGCGCCGCTGCGCCCGATCTCACCGAAGTGAAGGGCCAGGCCCACGTCAAACGCGCGCTTACCGTGGCCGCGGCCGGCGGCCACAACCTCCTCATGATCGGCCCGCCCGGCACCGGCAAAACCATGATGGCCTCGCGCCTCCCCGGCATCCTGCCCGACATGACCTTCGACGAAGCCCTCGAAACCACCCGGATCTACAGCGTCGCCTCGGGCGTCCGCGAGAAAGGCTCCCTCATCGTCCGCCGCCCCTTCCGCGCCCCCCACCACACCGCCACCACCGTGGCCATCTGCGGCGGCGGCGCCGGCCAGCAGCCCGTGCCCGGCGAAGTCAGCCTCGCCCACAACGGCGTCCTCTTCCTCGACGAACTCCCCGAGTTCAACCGCAGCGCCCTCGAAGTCCTCCGCCAACCCCTCGAAGAAGGCTTCGTCCACATCCGCCGCGCCATGTACTCCGTCACCTTCCCGAGCCGCTTCATGCTCGTCGTCGCCATGAACCCCTGCCCCTGCGGATGCCGCACCGACCCCCGCCGCGAATGCCGCTGCACCCTCGGCGAGATCCAGCGCTACATGAGCCGGCTGTCCGGCCCACTCCTCGACCGCATCGACCTCCACGTCGACGTGCCCGCCCTCGCCTTCGACGAACTCGCCGATAACCGGCCCAGCGGCCCCGCCAGCGCCGACGTCCGCGCCCAGGTGCAGGCCGCCCGCGACCGCCAACGCGCCCGCCACAACGGCCGCTTCGCCTGCAACGCCGAACTCGACTCCAAAGCCACCCGCACCTACTGCGAACCCTCGCCCTCCGCCAAAGGCCTGCTCGAAAACGCCATCGACCGCCTCGGCTTCTCCGCCCGCGCCTACGACAAAGTCCTCCGCGTCGCCCGCACCCTCGCCGATCTCGACCACGACGACACCATCGCCGAACACCACGTCGCCGAAGCCATCCAATACCGCACACTCGATCGGGAACTCTTCTAGAAGTCCGGCCAGACTTCTAGCAAGGCGCGGCCCAGCCGGCGTTGATTCCATTGGGCTTGTGGGGGACATCTTCCTCCCGTCCTGCGACGCCAGGTACTTTCAGGCCGCGCCCCTGGGCGGAGTGGGGGAGAGGGCCCGGCGTCTCCCGCGCCCACCGGGCGCGCACATATCAGCCCAGGCCAACGGCCTGGGCAAACCGCCCGCCCAACGCGCGAGCCCTGAAGGGGCATGACAGGCTTCGAGCCCGGGGTCAGCGAACCGCCGAAGGCGGCGAGCGCCACCCCGGGGACCGGCTTCAGTTCGCGAACTCCTTCGGACTTCAGTTCGCGAACTCCTTCCGAGGTCGCGAGGCCTAGGGGCGATCCGCGTTCGTCTCTTGTCCGATTCGCGTCCATTCGTGTCCATTCGTGGTTGGTCTTCCCTCTTGGCCCCGATCCGTGTCATCCGTGGTCAGTGCTCCCCTTTTGGCCCCGCTCTGTACGCGCTCTGTGCGCGCTCTGTGCGCGCTCTGTGCGCACGCTCTGTGCGCACGCTCTGTGCGCACTGCCGTGTGTGCGCGATACCATATGGCTGCGCGCCGGCCCGGAGCCCCCGCACGGGGCCGGGCTGTAACATCGGGGGGTGCTCCTGCCACCTACGGAGTGGAAGCGGGCCGGTGCAGGCGTACGTGTATTGCGCGTGGGCCCTGGTGCGGTGCAGATCCCTGTGCCGGGCGAGCAGGAGGTGGTATAGTGGACGGGCGTGGAGCGTGCATCATCTCGGCAGGCGCGGATGGCGGGCTTGGCGCGCCGCCATTGCGTGCGTTGTCCTGTCACGAGAGCGGACGCCGCCCCCTCTTGCGGGAGAAGGCCTTGGATCCAGTCTCAGAAGCGGATCGCCGCGATATCGTGGCCACGCTGGACGGCGACGAACAGGGCTATGCGCGCATCGTGAAACGGTATCAGGCCCAGATCGCTTCGCAGATGTGGCGGTTCACGCGCGATCCGAACGTCCTGGACGAACTCGTGCAGGAAGCGTTCGTCGAGGTTTACGTGAGTTTGAGCGGATT
>JAFGTL010000539.1 GCA_016934125.1 Candidatus Hydrogenedentota bacterium | reverse complement strand
TTGATGCGGCCGGTGATGCGGTAATAGCCGTGTTCGTCGCAGGTGGCCAGATCGCCGCTGTGAAGCCATCCGTCGGCGTCGATGGCCTCGCGGGTTTCATCGGGCATGTTGTAGTAGCCCTTCATGATGTTGTAGCCGCGGCAACAGATCTCGCCGACTTGATTGCGGCCGAGCGTTTTTCCGGTGACGGGATCGACGATCTTCACCTCGATGTAAGGCAGGGCGCGGCCGACGGTGCTGACGCGCCGCTCGATGGTGTCGTCGGTGCCGGTTTGGGTGAACACGGGGGAGGCCTCGGTAAGGCCGTAGGCGATGGTGATCTCGTTGCAGTGCATGTCGGCCATGACGCGCTTCATGGCCTCGATGGGGCACGGGGATCCGGCCATGATGCCCGTGCGCAGCGAGGTGAGATCGAACAGGTTGAACATGGGATGGGAGAGCTCGGCGATGAACATGGTGGGCACGCCGTACAGGGCCGTGCACTTCTCCTTCTGCACGGCCGCGAGCGTCAGCACCGGATCGAACACCTCGACGGGCACCATGGTGGCCCCGTGGGTGACGACGGCGAGCACGCCGAGCACGCACCCGAAGCAGTGGAAGAAGGGGACGGGCAGGCACACGCGATCCGCGGCGGTGAATTTCTGTCGCTCACCGATGTAGAAGCCGTTGTTCAGGATATTCCGGTGGGTGAGCATGACGCCCTTGGGAAATCCCGTCGTGCCGGACGTGTACTGCATGTTGACGACGTCGTCGCAGCCGACGGCGCCGGCGGCTGCGGCGAGGCCGGCGTCGGGGGCGTGATCGCCGAGGAGCAGGAGTTCGGCAGTGTTGTACATGCCGCGGTGCTTCTCCTGGCCGACGAAGATGACGCTCTTGAGGTGGGGGAATTCGGCGCTGCGGAGATCGCCCCGCTGCTGCGAGCGCAGTTCGGGCACGAGGCCGTAGATCGTTTCGATGTAGTCCACGTCTTTGAAGCGATCGATGAGGGCGAGGGCCTTCATGTCGGACTGCTTGATGACGTAGGCCACTTCGTGGGACTTGTAGGCGGTGTTGATCGTGACGAGGACGGCGCCGATCCGGGCCGTGGCGAACATGAAGGTGAGCCAGTCGGGCACGTTGCGCGCCCAGATGCCCACGTGGTCGCCTTTCCCGATGCCGATGGCGAGCAGGCCTTTGGCGAGCCGGTTCACGCGCTCGTTGAACTGGCGGTAGGTGAACCGGAGGTCGCGATCGGCGAAGACAACAACCTCGCGCTCGGGATCGGCCAGGGCGCGTTCTTCGAGAAACGCGCCGATCGTCGCCGAGGTGAACAACTCCTCGTGGCCGGCCGGGGCGGGGCGATCAGTACGGCGCATACACCACCGCCAGGATCTTGGCGTCGCCGTCGCCGGCCGCATGCACGTGATGGGGCACGATGGAATCGTAGTAGATGCTGTCACCCGCCTCGAGGGTATGGCGCTCCTTGCCGTAGCACACCTCGATCTGGCCGGCCAGCACGTAAATGAACTCCTCGCCCTCGTGGGACGAAAGCTGCGGCGGCGCGGCGGCGCCCGACGGCCGCACGTCGATGACGAAAGGCTCCATATGGCGATCGGCCTTGTCGGCAGCGAGCGAGAAGAAATCGAGGGTGCTGCCGTGGCTGGTAGGGGCGTCGCCCGAGAAGCGGGTGACGTTGGTGGATTGGCCGGAGCGGACGAGGACGGGCCCGGTGTGGACGGCATCGTCCAGGAAGGTGCCCAGGCGGACGCCGAGGGCGCGGGCGATCTTGAGCAGAGGTGTCAGCGAGGGGACGAGTTCCCCGGCCTCGATTTGCTCGATGAGGCGTTCATCGCTCGCGCATTTCGCAGCGAGTTCGGCGCGCGACAGCCCGTGCGTCTCGCGCACCTGGCGCATCTTCGCGCCAATCCGATTCTTCTCCGGCATACGAGTCTCTCTCCGTGTCGTCATCGTCCTGGATTCAGGGAGCCGGCCCGCCCGGCAGGCCGCTTATCCTAACACGCGAGTCCGTCAGGCCTCCAGCGGCAGCGTGCGGCGTGCAACGCCACCGATCTCGCCCATGCCGGGCGCATACGGCCGCAAGCTGAGTTCGAACCGACAGGGCGCGGCCCGGAGCACGTACTGCTCGAGGGCCGGTGGGCCGCAACTCGCGTTGCCTAAGCCGGCCTGGGCGTAATCGAGGCAGAGCACGACGCTTCGGCGCGGGCGCAACTCGTGGGTGTGCGCGGCCCGGTGGAGATCGCCGGCCGTGTAGTGCAGGGCCGTCACGGCCATGAGCCCCTCGGCCACGGCGAGGAGGCCGGCGCCGTCGTCGCCGGTGAGGGCCGCCCACCGCACATCTTCCTTGTTGCCGCATTCCTGCGGCCGCGGATAGGGCACGTACTGCTCCGCCACCGTGCCGGCATAGAGGCCCACCGGCGCGCCCGTCTTGCGATCGGGGTAATTCTCGTGGGGGCCGCGGCCAAGCCACTCGAAATTCGTAAGGCCGGGGCACAGCGTAAGCTGGAGGCCGAGCTTCGGCAGAAGGGGCAACTCGCCCATCGGCTCGATCCGATTATCGAGGGCGATCGATCCGTCCGCGAACACGGTGTAGGTGCAATCGTGGCGGAATCCCCGCCCTTTGCTGCCGAGGCACTCGACGGCGATGGCGACACGCGCCCCCTGTGCGCCGGCCGCTGTCACCTCGAAGCCCTTGACGTAGCGCTTGATCTGGCTCAACCCGGACGCATAGAACGCCTTGGCGATGCTATGTTCAGCGTTGTTCGACACGTCGTTATCGGTGAACGCGCGGAACACGTTCAAGGCGGGCCCGTTCAGCAGATCGCCGCCGTCGGCGATGATCTCGCGGCCGCCGTAGGCCAAGCGGGCAATGCCGCCCAGTCGGCGATTGAAGGCCACCTCGAAGTCCCGCCCGGCGATCGCCACGCGCCCGCCCGCGTCTTTTACCACGGGCTCGGGGAGCCCCTTCAGGACGACAGGCGCCCGGGCCGGCCCGGCAAATGGAGCCGGCAGTTGCTCCCAGGCCACTTCGTGGCCCTTCTCGGCCCACGGCGTGTCCTCGCGCAGGTGGAAGCTCACCCGCAGCCAGTACTCCGCGCCCGGCTCGAGCGCCGGCGGCTCGATGGGCACGACGAGTTCTGCGCTCGCACCCGGCGCTAGATCGATGGGCTCGAGTTCGCCCTGCTGGATCGTGACGCCGTCCGCGGACAGGCTCCATCGGGCGTCGAAGGCGGCCAGGTTCGTGAAGAAGTACTTGTTACGCACCGTGACGCGGCCCGCGGCCACGTCCGCCGGCTCGACGGCGATGTACTGATATACCTTCTTGACTTCCCACATCTTCGGCGGGATCTGCCGATCCGGAAACACGAGCCCGTCCATGCAGAAGTTGCCGTCGTTGGGTTGATCGTCGAAATCGCCGCCGTAGGCCCAGTACTGCTCACGCCCGCCGTCCCCGGCACGCCCGCCGTCCCCGGCACGCCCGCCGTCCCCGGCGGGTTCGGCCTCGCTGCACTTCGGAATGCCGTGGTCGGCCCACTCCCAGATGCACCCGCCGATGAGGCGCGGATACGTCTCGATGGCCTCCCAGTACTCCTTGAGGTTGCCAACGGCGTTGCCCATGGCGTGGGCGTACTCGCACATGATGAAAGGCTTTGGCGAGTCTTCCTTGCCCCGTTCGACGAGCACGTCGAGACGCGGATACATAACGCTGTCCATGTCGGCCACTTCGTTCATGCGCTCGTAGTGGATCGGGCGCGAGGTGTCGAGGGCGCGGATGGCCGCAGCGCCGGCCTCGAAGTTGCAGCCGCTGCCCGACTCGTTGCCCATCGACCAGATGATGACGGAGGGGTGGTTCTTGTCGCGATGCACCATGGCCGTCTCGCGATCCAGGTGGGCCGCCTCCCAGTCGGGGTTGTTGCCGAGGGTGCGATCGAGATCGTAGCCCATGCCGTGCGCCTCGACACTCGCCTCGTCGATGAGGTAGATGCCGTAGCGGTCGCACAGGTCGTACCACTTCGTATCATCCGGATAGTGGCTCGTGCGCACCGTGTTGAAGTTGAAGCGTTTCAGGATCTCGATGTCCTGGATCATCCGTTCCAGCGGCATGGCGCGGCCGTGATATGGATCGTGCTCGTGGCGATTCGAGCCCTTGAGAAGCACCGGTACGCCGTTGACGAGCAGTTGCGCATCGCGGATCTCGACGACACGGAAGCCGAAGGCACAGCGCTCGACTTCAATCACGGCGCCCGACGCGTCTTTCAGCGTCAGCAGCACCGTGTAGAGGTAAGGCGACTCGGCCGACCACTGGTTCGGCGCCGGCACGGGCCCCGCAAGTTCGAGCGCCCCCTCGCCGCCGGGCGCGATGGCGTCCACGGCGCCCGCGAGCAGCGTGCCGCCACCTACCGGGACGCCCGCCGCGTCAAGGAGCGTAACCTCGACGGAATGGCCTTCGGCCGGGGCCGCGCCGCGGTTCTCGACGGCCACCGTCACGGTGAGCGTGGCGTCGCAGTAGTCGGCATCGAAGGCGCACCGGACGAAGAAGTCGCGCAGATGCACCTCGGGCGTCGAGAACAGGTAGACATCGCGGTAGATGCCGGCGAGGCGCCACATGTCCTGATCCTCGAGGTAGCTGCCGTCCGACCACCGATACACCTCGACGGCGAGGAGGTTTTCGCCCTCGACAAGGTAGTCGGTGAGATCGAATTCGGCGGGCGTCATGCTCCCCTTGCTGAAGCCGGCTGCCCGGCCGTTCACCCAGAGGTAGAAGGCGCTGTCCACGCCGCCGAAATGGATGAAGGTGCGCCGCCCGGCCCATGCCGCGGGCACGGAGAACGGGGTGCGATAAGAGCCCACCGGATTGTAGTCGTGGGGGATGTGGGGCGGATCCGCGGGAAACGGATAGGTGACGTTGGTGTAGATCGGGATGCCGTATCCCTCGAACTGCCAGTTGGACGGCACGGGGATCTCGTCCCACGCGCTCGCGTCGAAGTCCGGCCGGTAGAAGTCGACGGGGCGATCGGCCGGTTTGCCCACCCAGTGGAACTTCCAGCGGCCGTTGAGCGACTGGTGGAAGGGGGACGCCTCGCGCGTACCTTCCAGCGCGGCCGCGGCGTCCGGATAGGGCATGAGGGTGCAGTGGGCCGGCTCCTTGTTGCGGCCGAGCAGCGCGGGGTTCTCCCAGTCCTCGGGCTCGGCGCACGCCTTCCACGACACCAGCAGCAGAACGGACAGCACGATACACGCGGTCATGATGAGAGTCACGGGGCCGATCTCCTTGCTCAGGTGAGCTTGACGAGGCGCACTACGGTGTTCGTGCCGTAGGGATAGCCGGTGGCGTCGACGGTGAAGGTGCCGGCGGCCGGATCGCGCTCGATCTTGAGCCCTTCGTTGTTGTCCACCCACTGCGCCGCTTTGACGGAATCGGGCACGCCCTCGAACTTCCGCGGGCCGGCCCCGCCCACCGCCACCGTGACATGATCGAGGCCCGAAATGGCCAGATCGTGGATGAAAAGGTAGGTGGCGCCGTCCGCTTCGAGGCCGAAGTCATCGCCCTGGCCGGCGATGCCGCAGGGCTTGCCGTTGTAAACGGCGTCGGCGTGCATGCGCACCCAGTCGCCGACACGCTCGAGGGTGGCCGCTTCGTACGCGGGGATCTTGCCTTCGGCCGTCGGGCCGACATTGAGCAGGTAGTTGGCGCCCACCTTCCGGCACGCGCACAGGTGCTCGATGATCTCCTTGGGCGACATGTAGCAGAAGTCGTTCTTGCCGATGCCCCAGTGCCGGTTCATGGTTTGGCACATCTCCGCGGATACGTACTTGGGCATGCCCTCGCGGTTCATGGGCTCGGGCCGCCCCTGCTCGAAGGTCGTGCTGTCGATCTCGGGATGGCCGAACTCGCCGCGCTTGTGGATGCCCGTGTTGTTGACGATCATGGCCTCGGGCTGGTGCTTGCGGATCATGCCGTACAACGCGTCTTCCTTCCAGTCGGCATCCGCCTTGCTCCAGTTGCCATCGAACCACAGCCCGCCGATTTCGCCGTACTGCGTGCACAGCACCTCGACGGATTTCCGCAGATATTCGAGATAACCGTCAAAATCCGCGTTGAAACTCTCCTGATACCAGTCGAGCGTCGTGTGGTAGAAAAACGGCACGATCCCCTCCGCCCGGCACCCTTCCACGAAGTCCGCCACCAGGTCCCGGCCCGCCGGGCTGTGTACCGCGTCGTAATCGCTCAGCCCGCGCGTGTCGTAGAGGCTGAACCCCTCGTGGTGCCGCGTCGTCAACGTGATGTACTTCATCCCGGCGTTCCGGGCCACCCGCGCGATGGCCCGCCCGTCGAAGTCCTCCGCCGTGAACGTGTCTTTCAGCTTCTTGTACTCGGCGACGGGGATCTTCTCCATATGCTGCACCCATTCGCCCCGGCCGAGCTGCGAATACAGCCCCCAGTGGATGAACATGCCATAGGCCATCTTCTCGAATCGTTCGATGCGCGGTTCCGGTTTCGGGATACTCATTTCGGTTCCTTTCTCTGTCTCTACGGCCCGCGCCACGCGCGGCGCGCCCTCGGCCAGCCCGCGGCCCACGGCCGCGCCGATTCCCATGCCCACGGTGCCCTGCAGCAGTCTGCGCCGTGTCAGCTTCATGATGTCCATTCCCCCTCGCGTCCGTCCCCGGCGACACCGCCCCGCAGCCGGATAGGCCGCGGGGCCAGAGAAAGCGATGCCGGAGAACCGCCGCGTTCAGTTTGGCTATAAGGATACTTCGAGCGGGCTGCCCGGATCGACATCGAGTTCGACGGCCCCGTCCGGGCGGGGGGTGAAGGCGACTTGGCCGCCGTTGCACGCAATGGCCGCGATGGGCTGGCCGGCGGGCGTGCGCAGGCGGAGGCGGCCGGCCCGGCTCGGGCGGATCGTGGCCGTGGCGAGGCGCCCATCGCGCCACACGAGATCGACTTCGTAGCCGCCGCGGGCGCGGAGCCCGGTGACGCGGCCCGAAGGCCACGCGGCCGGCAGGGCGGGCAGGAGGTGGAGTTCACCGGTGTGGCTCTGAAGGAGCATCTCGGCGATGCCGGCCGTGGCGCCGAAATTGCCGTCGATCTGGAAGGGGGGATGATCGTCGAACAGGTTGGGCAATGTGGATTTCGCGAGGAGCGCGTCGAGGTGCTCGGCGGCCTTGTCGCCCTCTTCGAGACGGGCCCAGAAGTTGACGATCCATGCGCGGCTCCAGCCCGTGTGGCCGCCGCCGCTGGCCAGGCGGCGTTCGAGGGACACGCGGGCCGCCTGGGCCAGTTCGGGCGTGCCGCGCAACGTGATCTGGTTGCTCGGATGCAGGGCGAAGAGGTGGGACATGTGCCGGTGGCCGGGCTCGGGCTCGTCGAAGTCCTCGAGCCACTCCTGCAACTGGCCGTGCCGGCCGATCTGGGGCGGGGCGAGCCGGGCGCGCGCATCGGCGAGGGTTGTGCGGAACGGCTCGTCGACGCCGAGGATCTCGGCGGCCGCGATGCAGTTCGAGAACAGGTTCCAGAGGATCTGCATGTCCATGGATGGCCCGGCGCACACGTTGGCCTCTTGGCCGTCGGCCGTGCGGAACTTGTTTTCGGGCGAGTTGGACGGGCTCGTCACGAGCCAGCCATGCGCGGGTTCCTCGACGAGGAAATCGAGATAGAACTCGGCGGATTCCTTCATGATGGGATACGCCCAGCCCAGGTAGTCCTCGTCGCCGCTGAACGCATAGTGTTCCCACAGGTGCTGGCAGAGCCATCCGCCGGCCGCGGCGAACTGGCCCCAGGACGGGTGTTCGCCGGGCGAGGTGAAGCCCCACACGTTCGAGATGGTGTGCACCACCCAGCCTTCGGCCCCGTAATGGACGCGGGCGGTGTGCCGGCCGGGCTCGCGGAGTGAATCGATGAATTCGAGGAAGGGCCGGTGGCATTCGGCGAGGTTGCAGGACTCGGCGGGCCAGTAGTTCATCTGATCGTTGATGTTGTGGTGATAGTC
>JAFGTL010000538.1 GCA_016934125.1 Candidatus Hydrogenedentota bacterium | reverse complement strand
CCCGAGTAGGCGGGGGGGGCTAGGCGTCTTCCTCGAATCCGACGCTGAACATGCGTTCGAGATCGTAGTTGCTGTACGCGCGGAATCCGATGAGGGTGGTGGTTTTCGTGATGCTCTTCATCCGGCGCAGTTGTTCCGTGACGAGATCGGCCAACTGATCGTTCTCGAGAACGCGGATGATGATCGCGAGATCCCACTCGCCCGCCACCGAATACACCTCGGCGACGCCGTCGAGTTCAACCAGCGCCTGCGCGACGTCGTTGACGGCATCGCGTTCGACGTTCGCCAGCACGATTGCGGTTACCATGAATCGAACCTCCTGGCCCTTGCCCGGGCCGCGTTTCTGCTTCCCATTCTACGCGAATTCGGAACCGCGCGTCACGGCCGGCCGGGCGCGATCCGCACGCGGGCGAGCCCTTCCCGGAAGGGGTAGGCGTTCAGGTAGACGGCCGGCACGACGAAGGCCCCCTGCCGATCGATATACCCCTGCCTCCCGTTCACCTGCACGACCGCAAGCCCGTTCGAGAACCCCCGCGCCTTCTCGAACTGCGGCGGAAACGCCATGTTCCCGGACGCGTCCACAAACCCCCAGCGCCCATCCACCTCCACCGGCGAGAGATCCTCGCTGAATTCACCCGCATCCTCGAACTGCGGCGGAATAACCCATTGGCCGGTGCGATCGATATAGCCCCATTCGTCGTCGACGCACACGCGGGCCAAGCCGTTGGCGAACTGCCCGCCGTGGGCGAATTCCGGCGGGATCGCGAAGTCGCCCGCCTTGTCGATGTAACCGCACTGCTCGTCGAGCACCACGGCCGCGAGGCCCTCGGTGAAGGGCAAGGCGTGACGGAACCGGGCGGGGATCGCCATGTCGCCGGCCTTGTCGACGTAGCCGTACTTGCCCTCCGTGGCGACGGGCGCGAGCCCTTCGGAGAACGGGCCGGCCCGATCGAACACGGGCGCGATCGCCATCATCCCGGTGGTGTCGATGTAGCCCAGCTTGCCGCTCATGAGCACCGCGGCCATGCCCTCATTGAACTCGCCCGCATCATCGTACTGCGCCGCGATCACCACGGTGCCCGACTTGTCGATGAAGCCCGTACGGCTCCCGACGCGGACGGCCGCGAGCCCGCCCGAGAAGTCGTAGGCGAGTTCGAACTGGGGCGCGATCACCATGGCGCCGGTGGGATCGATGTAGCCGAACAGGCCCACGCCGCCGCCGGAGGGCTGCATCCGCTGCGCGTCCTTCCACACCGTCCACGCCCCGAACGCCACGAGCACCACCGCCGCCACCAGAAACATGGCCGCTTCGCTCTTCGATGTCCTCTTCATAACCTCCGCTCCGTGCAGGCAACGCCGTCTTTGAGGCGGGCGGCCAACTCGTGCCCCTGTTCGGCGGCCGCGCCGCGCACGATGAACACGAGCACGGGCGGCGCGTCCGGGGTGCCGGCCGGCTCGGCCTTGAGCCCGGCCGTCGAGTAGTCGATGTACATGAGCGCTCCATTCACGCGGGCAAATCCTTTCAGGCGGTAGAGGTCGGCGCCGAGCGGATTGATGGCGTCGCGCAGCCGGCCGAGATCGAGATCGCCGTCGAGCTGGACGCTCATCCGGGCGTAGTTGGGATCCCGGCACAGGGCCAGTTCGCCTTCGAGCGCGCGCTCGAGGCCCGGCCCGAGCAGGGGTACGCCGCCCGGCGCCTCGACGTCGACGTCGCAGTGCGTCGCCCGCACCACAACCGCGTCCGGCTTGATCCGGCGCACCTCGTCTTCGGCCTGATCGATCTGGCCCGGGGAACACAAGTCGACTTTGTTGACGATGACGACGTCGCTCGATTCGATCTGCCGGGCGATGTTCGGCAGGGATTGGACGAGGGCGGGCAAGGTGATCGGATCGACGATGCTGACGATTGAACTGAGCGCGTAGTCGCGATCGAGGCCCGTTTCGCGGAACATGTCGAGCACCGCGCTCGGGTTGGCGACGCCGGACGCCTCGATGACGACGCCCCCGACCGGCGCCTCGCCGGCCCCCACCGGCGCCTCGCCGGCCGCGACGCGCGCGGACACGGCGTTCAGCGCGCCGATGAACTCGGTGACGAGGCACCGGCAGAAGATGCTGCCGCCGGGCAGGGCGACCAACTCGTTCGTCTCGGCTTCGAGCACGTGGCCGTCGACGTCCATGGGCGAAAACTCGTTGACGAGATAGACGATCCGGCGATCGTGGAATCGCGCGATGATGCGGCGCAGAAAGGTGGTCTTGCCCGAGCCGAGGAAGCCGGTGACGAGGGAAATGGGGATCATGATCGGCCCTTGTGGCGGAATCGCTCCTCGATATCGCGCGCGAGCGTGTCGGTATCGGGAATGACGGACGAGTAGCGCACCTGGCCGTCGATGCAGATGCTGGGCACCTTCTCGACGCCGAGCCGGCACATGTAGCCGATGCCTTCGCGGCTCTTGATCTTGTGTTCGCGCACGTCGGCCGGGGCGTCCGCCTTCTCGACGGCCTTGATGGCGGCATCGAGCATGTAGAGGCACGGTGCGCAGGCCGATGAATCGAGGGTGATCACGTCGATGATCACGGCCTCCTCGTTCGGGTAGTCGGGCAGCACGAGATCCTCGAAGGACTCCATCTCGGACACCTGGATGCTCGTGCGGGCCACCTGTCGCTGGTATTCGTCAGCCACCATCTGGGCAACGGCCTGGAGGTTGGGTTCCGGCGTGCCGTAGGGGAGGTCGCAGCCCGGCGCGAGAATGAAGCCCTTCGAACCGCCCGTGTCGATGCAGCGGATCGCATCGAGCATGGCGTCGCTCTCTTTGCCGAGAAGGAGCACCGTGGTCAGCTTGAGGTTGCCGCCGAAGGACTTGCCGTACTTGCCGGCGAGCCGGCGGAGCAACTCGAGCGGGATGTTCTCGTCGATGGACAGGTTATCGCAGGACGTGCGGCACATGACTTCGAGGTTGCGCGTCGCGTCGCCGCACACGAACAGCGATGAGAACGCGCCCCACGCCTTGATGTGGCTGAACAACTCGTTCAGATAGGGCGCGACGAACTGGACGAAGTGATCGGGCGAGATCTGGCTTGTCATCGGATCAACCACGGCGATCACGTCCACGCCGTCTTCGAGGTAGAAGTCGGCCGCCCGCTTGGCGATGGCGGTGGCGCGCGCCATGATGTGGTTGACGCGCTCGGCGTCCGTCACCATGTCGAGGAACAACTCGCTGCCCCGGAGGTGGGACGTCAGCGTGAACGGCCCGGTGATGAGTCCGTACAAGGCGAGTTCATCGCCGAGATCGGCCTTCATGCGCTGCGTGGCCTTGCGCACAACGGGGAACCGGCCCTGGGAGGTGTCCAAGTCGGGCACATCGCTCGAACCGCCCGTTCCCAGCGGGTGCGAGACCACCGAGGGCGGCACCTCGTCGGCCCAGTGCAGCTTGCAGCCCAGTAGCTCCGCCTCCATCTGGAGGTCGAACACGATCGGCAGCCCGTCCGGCTTGTATAGCTCGTGGGCTTTCTTCAACCCCGCGACGAGATGATCGCTCGATTGCAGATACTCCGTGGCCGGCACCCCGAGGAGCTTCCCCCCGTGCACCCCCACGAACGGCACCCATGCCGGCCGCGTGGTCGCTTGATTGCGCATCGCGCTGAGTAGGATTTCCTTGCCCGTCATGGTGCGCCCTCCACAGTCCGGAAGCTTAACACGTAGGCGGATCGTGGGCAAGGGCAGCGGCCCAGCCACAATCTACAGGTAAGGAACGCGGCAGGATGCCGCGTCTGGGGATGAGTGAGGGAGCGCGGGACGGCCGGGTTTTGACGACGGGGCGCGCCGGGTGTAATATGTTTGTCATGGGACTGGGAGCCTGCTGATTGCGATTGGCGCCGTGTGCGGAGAATCGGTGGGTGGCGGATGCCGGAACTGGAGGGGGCATGGCCATGAGAAGACTCTCGTTGATCGTCCTGGTTGTCGCCGTGGTTGTCTGTGCCGGGGCGGTGGGGTTCTGGATGGCCAGCGGCGGGCCGGAGAAGGGCGGGGCGAGCGGGCCGCCAGAGCCGGCGGGGGGTGCCAGGGGGGTGGCGCCGCCGGAGAAGGGCGCAGAAGCCGAGCCAACACGAATCGAACCGCCGGCCCCCGTGTCCGAAGGGCACGAGCAGCCCGACAGGCTCCCCGAGGGGTTTCTCGAAGCGCTGACGGAAGGCACCGAGAAGCCTTTCGAGGGGGTGCCCATCACGGATGAGACGCTGAAGGGGTGTAAGTACCGGCAGGACAGGGTGGTGGTCGAGTTCGCGGCGGATCACCGGTGGCTGTTCAACGGTGAGGCCCGGGCCAAATGGGAGATCGTGGGGAACCGCGTGCGCATTTACGATGACAAGGGCGAGGAGCATTTCGTGGACATCCGGGGCGACAAGCTGATGGTGGGGGATGAGCACGTGCCCCTGTGGAAGTAGGCGGTTCGGGGGCGACAGGGCGATTGACGGGCCGATTCGGTGTGACGTGGACGCGCTTGACGGGACGCTTGGCGCCGGGTATAATTTAAGTACATACTTGAAGTACTTGATTGATATTCAACCGGGGAGACGGGATGCGCCCACGCAAAGACGGCCAAGCCACCCGGGAGAACATCCTCAAGGCGGCATGCCAGGTGTTCGGCGAGAAGGGCTACCGGGGGGCCACGCACGCGGAGATCTGCCAGCGCGCCGGGGTGAACATCGCGGCCATCAACTACCATTTCGGATCGAAGGACATGCTGTATCGCGCGGCGTGGGAGCGGGCCATCGATGAGGCCGACGCGGTGTATCCGCTTGATGGCGGCGTTCCGGCGGACGCCCCCGCCGAGGAGCGGTTCCGGGGCCACATCCGGGCGTTGGTGCGACGCGGGGCGGATCACGAGAAACTTGGCCATTTCCACAGCATCCGGATGCTGGAGATCGTGAATCCCACGGGGCTGCTCGACGAGGCCTTCGCGGCCTGGCGGCGCCGCGCCCGGGCGTTTACCCGGGAGATCCTGGGCGCACTCCTCGGGCCCGACGCACCGGCCCGCAGCCTGGATCTCTGCGAGATGAGCGTGATCAGCCAGTGCCACATGGCCCGCCCGCACCACGGGCCCGGGCGGGAGATCTGGCGGTTCGCCGACAGAGATATGGATCAAGTTGCGGATCACATCTGCGCGTTCTCGCTGGCGGGCATCCAGGCCGTGCGCCCCGGCCGTGTGTCGCGGGACGGTTGAGCCGGTGGCGCAACCCGACACACCGAATCCGGCGGCGCCCCGCCGTCGCACGGGGGCGCTCCTCACCGAAGGGCCTGTCGGCTGGCTCCTGATCCGGCTGGCGGTGCCGATGCTGGGCGGCACCTTCGCGATGACGGCGTTCAACCTCGCCGACACCTATTTCGTGGCGCGGTTGGGTACGCTGCCCCTGGCGGCGATGGCGTTCACCTTCCCGGTGGTGATGTTCGTGGGGAGCATCGCCCACGGGCTCGGGATGGGGGCCACGTCGGTGGTATCGCGCGCCATCGGCCGCGGCGACGCCCTCACCGCGCGCCGCGTCACCACCTACAGCATGGTGCTGGCCCTGCTCGTGGTCACGGTGTTCTCGGCCGTGGGGCTGCTGACGATGGGCCCGGTATTCCGGATGCTCGGGGCCACGGAGGGCACGCTCCCGCTCGTCCGGCAGTTCATGGCCATCTGGTATGCGGGCATCGCGTTCATGATGCTGCCCATGATGGCCAACTCGATCATGCGCGCGGCCGGCGACACGGTGTATCCGAGTCTCGTCATGATTATCGGTTCGGTGCTGAACTGCATCCTCGATCCAATCATGATCTTCGGGCTGGTGGGGTGTCCGCGCATGGAACTTCGCGGGGCCGCGCTGGCCACCGTCCTCACCCGCGCCCTCACCCTCGTGCTCGCGCTGATCCTTCTCCATTCCCGCCACGGGCTCCTCGATTTCTCGAGGCCGTCGTTGAAGGTGGTCTGGGACTGCTGGCGCCAGGTGCTCCACATCGGGATCCCGTCGAGCGCCACGAACCTGCTCGTGCCCCTGTCGAGCATGGTGATCACGCGGATCGTGGCCGGGTTTGGCGCGCCGGCGGTGGCGGCCTGCGGGGCGGGCGGCCGCATCGAGATGTTCGCGTTTATGATTCCCATGGCGCTGGGGATTTCACTGGTGCCGGTGCTCGGCCAGAACTGGGGCGCCGGGCGCCTGGATCGCGTCAACCTCTGCCGGAAGTACAGTAACCGGTTCGCCTTGTACTGGGGGGTGTGCTGCGCCGCGGCGTTCATGGCCCTGTCCGGCCCGTTGGCTCGGGTGTTCAGCGACGATCCGCGCGTGGTCGACGTGCTCTCCCTCTACCTGTGCATCATCCCGCTCGGATACGGGATGCGCGAGATCCACCGGTACGTCGGATTTTCTTTCATCGCCATCGGCCGCCCCATGAGCGCCGCTGCCATCAACACCATCCGGATCCTCGGGTTCCTTGTCCCCGGCATCCTCCTCGGGGCATGGGTGCTGGGCCTGAGCGGTGTTTTCTGGGGAACCTTGGCGGCCGACGTGGCCTCCACGATCATCGCCGTAATCTGGGCGCACAGGCTGTTCGCCACGCTCCACGATCCCGCCGTGGATGGGGCGGACCACCCGCTCGGAGCCGGCCGTTCCGCTTCCCGGCCGGCAGACACGACGTAGGCGGGGCGATGGAATCCCCGGCTGGCGGTGGGGGTGCATGCCCGTAGGACGCCGGGCGCGCGTGCCCGTGGCACGCCGGGCGCGGCCTCGAAAACGTGGAGAGCGGACACCGCCGCCGCCCCGGTTCACACCGGACCGCGCAGAATTTATCGTGATTTTACGAGTTTTTACAGCGGAGGTGGCACGGCCGGGCCAGGTCATGTATAAAAATTGTCTCATCTGACCACTTTTTGGTCACGGGCGGATCCGGTTCAGGTTCGTTTCAACGGGAGGATCGAGGTCCGAGAGGGGTTAAGTTATTTCTTGACAATCGGTTATGAAGCCCGTGTCTGCATCTGAAGACTGGCACGCATATTGCGTTTCCCACGGCCGTTAGGGCGCGAACAGATGAATCGGAATCATGCACTTGGTGGGAGGGTGCCTAGACATGCGGACTGCGGCGCAGACGGGACGGATAGGCGAGCTGCTGGTACGTTCCGGCCTAGTGACGGAGGGGCAACTGGCCGAGGGCCTGTCCAGGCAGACGAAATCCGGCGAGCGGATCGTCAAGGTTCTAACGGCCCTGGGCTATCTGGAGCCCGGCCGGCTTGCCGGCGCATTGGCACGGCACACCGGGATTCCGTTCGTCAACATCGCCGACTGCCGCGTGCCGGACGAGGCGATCGGTTTGGTGCCGCGCGAATTCGCGGTCGCCCACGAAGTCTTTCCCGTGGATCGGCTCAAGAACCTCCTGTCGGTGGCCATGGTATGCCCGTCGGATCGGGCCTGCATCGAGGAGTTGGAGCGGACAACGGGGCTGAAGGTGCGGCCGTTTCTGTGCACGGCGAACGATCTGCGAGAGGCGATCGGCCGGTACTACCCTAAGCCGGACAAGCCCGCCGATGTGGCCCTCCACGACTTCGGACTGAGCGCGCACTCGACGCGCGCTCCCCTTCATAACGACGCGCCCCCACACGCGCAGGCACGCGCGTGGGACGCCCTGCCGGACGAGACGCCCGCCGAAATCGAGGAGGCGGACTCGTGTATGCCGCTCCTGAAGTGCCTGGTGGACAGCATCGGCGAAGTGGTCGCCGAGGTTGCCGAACGCGAACGCCTGCGGGATGAACTGATCCACGGAATTGATGAACACCTGCGCGGACTGCTGCGGTCGCTCGGGCAGCCAGCGGGCGATACCGCGGGCCGCGAGCATGTGTCGCTCCGTGCACAAACCCAGCGTCTCGTCTCGGAACTGCAGCAGGAGCGGCGCCGCGAACAGGCGGCGGCGTGGCGGGATATCGCCTCGCTCAGGAAGGAGATGCGCGATCTAGCCCGGCAGTACCATGAACTCAGCGCGCATGGAGTGGACGACACGCCCGTAGAGCCCGATCGCGAGCCGGCACCCGCCACCGACAAGGCCTTGGCCATGCAGGCGCTGTTGATATCTCCCTCGTCGGAATGGCTGAACACCATGCCCTGAAGCGTGCGTCTGCCCGGCTTCAGTCCTCCCGCGGCGTGAGGCCGGGGCCGATCACCTCGACTTCGGCCATGCTCTGTGCACGGTTCTCTACCGGCTCGCCCGGGCTGAATTCCGCGTCCATTAACGGCGCATACACTTCCAAGCTGGACTGGAACACGCCGCCCTCATAGATGAACTTCACCGCATGGCCGTCCAGTGCCGAACGATAGACGGCCCACTCCTTCACGTCGCACCCGGCGGCCGGCTGCGGCGCCGCCGCGGCGCCCGAGGGCACCGCGCCGCCGCCGAGGAAGAACTGCTCCGGCAGAATGCGCTCGGGCATCGAGCCGAATCGCTCGCCGTCCAGGTAGAGTTCCGTCTCGCCCCGGGCGCAGCCGTGGGACACCACGACGTGGTGCCACGCCTGCCGGTTCGAGATCTCGCAGGCGATCGCCTTGTCGCCGTGTGCGTAAGCGATCCAGCCGTCCCGATACTCGAGCGTCCGGATGGCCGTCTCGCCGCCGGGCTCGATGAAGCCCACATCGTAGCCGGCGTCCCCGCGCTGCGCCCGTTCCTGACGGATAGCGCCCATCCGCCCGGCGACGGCAGCGAGCGCGCCGCTGGTTCCGGGCCGGATCCAGAGGCTCATCGCAAACGAGTGCACCGGATCGTCCGGGCGGAACGACAGCGCCGGGCCGGGCCCCGGGCCGCCTGCCACCCGTGCGAAGCGGGCGCCGGAGGCCTTCGCGGGCATGGGTTTGCGGGCTTCGAGGGCCTCGAACAGGCTCGGGACGATGGCCCGGAACATCTCCTCGTGTCCGGCCGCGCTGGGATGCCCGCCGTCTGCATAGAAGCCATCGGCCCATGCCCCCGTGCCGTCGTCGATGGCGCCGAGGAAGTTGATACTGGGCACGTCCCACCGGCTGATCTCGGCATTCATCCGACGCGTGTAGACGTACAACTCGGCGTCGTCCGTGAACCGGGCGTTGGCGTAGCAGTTGCCCACGACGACGATCATGCCGGCATTCCGGCACCGGGCGATGAGATCCTGCATGCCCTGGCGCCACTGGTCGTAGACGGCGTCCCGGTGGGCTCGCTCCCGTTGCTTCGCGATGCCTTCGTTGGCCAGTGACAGCCCGATGATCACATAGCCCGCCCGCTGCGGCAGCAGATCCGTCTCGAAGCGAGGCGCGATCTTAATCGTGTTGTCGCCCCCTCTCGACACGTTGACTACCTTCCATCCGCGCGGCGCCAGCAGGGCGCCCAGGCGGCCGGCGTATCCGCCTTTGCCCTCATGATCGACGGAGCCCGACGCCACCGATGAGCCGAATACGGCAATGGTGCGCGGCCGGGGTGCTTCTTGCGCCGCGCAGGGAACGGCCAGACATGCCAGGGTGAGGGCGATGGCGAGCAGGGCGATGCGGGGACGTGCGAAACGGCGTGTTTCCGGCATGGAGCTGATCCTTCTCCCGTGTGTGTTGCGGCCGCGCGATGGCCTGCCTGCGGAGTCTTGCCCGCACAGGATACCATACCCGGAACAGAGAACGGGGACGCTTGCGCATGCGCCCCCTGCCGATGATAGACTCAACGAGGACGACGTCCCGGCGTCATTCGCGAGGCCATTCACCACTGGAGAGCGTAATGGGTAGAAACCGTTTCTACGCGGTGTTCGCAAGCGCCGCGGCCGTCCTGTCGAGCATGGCGGCGTTCGGCGCGGGGGCCGCGTTCGGCGCGGGGGCCGCGTTCGGCGCGGGAGCCGCCGGCCCTGAGGACGGCGCGGTGATTGCGCCGTACGGGGTGTGCGAGATCGACACCTTCGCGGCCGGCGCGAGGATCTACACGGATCGAGACTACGTCATCGCGGAATGCCCGGACGCGTTGCGCGGACTTCCCCTGCTGCGGAACAGCATCAATTGGACTGAGATCGAGTGCATCGAGCCCGGGGCCGTCACCATCCTGACACCCGATCCGGTGCACGAAATCGCCAAGCAATGCAGCCGCTACCGCGAACTGGAGAAGGCGGGCTTCGTCCGCGTCGATGGCGTGGGGGTGTTTCAACTCTTCGGGCAGCAGCCCTACGATATCGTGCGCACGTATCGGAAGACGCTCGCAAAGGGCGAACGGCTCCGGCTGCGCAAGTGGGCGGTTGTGCTCGGATTCAAGGAGGCGAAAGCGATGGCGTACACCGCGGAGTCCTGGAGCGAGAACACGGGCGAACTGCTCTACAACGGCATCCGGCTGCCGGAAGAATGGCCGCCGCGGAGCGTGCGCGCCGACGACACCGATCCCATGCCCGTGCCCTACCTGGACGCGCCGCCCGCGGTGATTCCGATTCAGGTGGGCCGGCAATTGTTCGTCGACGACTTCCTGATCGATCACACCTCCCTCGAACGCTCGTTTCACCTGGCCCGCAAATACGAGGGCAACCCGATCCTCACGCCCGAGACGGCGCTCGAAACGCACCGGCCGCGCAACTCGATTGCTTGCCCGAAGGACGGGGGCGTCTGGTGGGATCCCGCCGAGCAGGTGTTCAAGATGTGGTATGAGGCGGGGTGGATTCACACCATCTGCTACGCGACGAGCAAGGACGGCCTGAAGTGGGACCGGCCCTCGTTGGACGTCAACCCCGGCACAAACCAAGTGCTGCCGATGGACCTCATGCCCGACTCGTGGACGGTCGTGCCCGACTGG
>JAFGTL010000537.1 GCA_016934125.1 Candidatus Hydrogenedentota bacterium | reverse complement strand
CGTTGTACAACGGGAGGTAGAGCAAGTACTGGTGCCGGCCCTCCGGGATTCCACCGGCCAGTTCCTTCTGGTTGGTAGGGCTCGATTGGGGCCGGCCCACGCCGAGCCACCGCCACTCGAATCCGTCTTTCACGTAGAGATCGAGCCCGCTCACGCCGGTGGCAGGCATGTGATCCATGTCGAGCCGGCCGTTGCGCACCGTCCACCGGGCCGTAATGGAGGGCGCGTCGGTAACGAACCGCACACACAGGCCCGCCGTGTGCAGGCTCAGCGACCACACGGGTTCGCGGACAACGCCGTGGGCGCGCGCGGGAAACCGATCGAACGGCTGATCCACGTCGGGCCAGCCTTGCCCTTCGATGCCGAACTGGCGGATATCGTGCCAATCCAGATCATCCTCGGCGGCCCCGGCAACCAAGGCGGGGACTGCCGCCAGCGCCACCGCGGCGATTACCGCCAATCCGGGCGAAGCCGAAGTCCACACGGCCTGCAGCCATCCCAGTTCGCTCCCGTCCATCGTCGTTCCTCCTCAGATTGGCACGCCGGGCCAGATGCTGGGCACGGCGGGCGTGTGATCAAGCCACCGATCGAGCCAGGCGAAGCTGTGGCGCTTCGCAACCGGCGGATAGTTGTGTTCCCCTGGGAACGTGAAGAGCGCGATGCGATCGCCCGCCCCCAATTCGCGATACACGGCGCCGGCCGCGGCCACGCGCTCGGTAATGGCGTCGCGGGCGGCCTCCCCCTCGGTGCACTGGACGAGGAGAGGGCGCGGCGCCACCAGCATCATCAGGTGCTCGAAATCGACGGGCACCGGCTTCGAGGGATCCTCCACGTACGGCCGGAAGTTCGGGATGTAGATGTAGCCGCTCACGCCCTGTTTGTTGTCGCCTTTGCGGGCCCAGTGATCGTTGGGCCGATCCCACGAGAGGACACCGCAGTTGGGCACGGCCGCGGCGATCCGATCGTCGAAGGCCCCCGCGAACAACGTGCTGTGCCCACCGAGCGAGTGCCCGACACACCCGATCCGCGCCGGATCGACGAAATCGAGCGTGTGCAGGAAATCGACGGCCCGCATCGTGTCCCACAGGTTCTTGCCTACGGCCGACCACTCGGGATGATGCGCGTAGAACCAACTCGTGTCGTGCTGGGCCGAACCGGGCACAATGCGTTCGCCATCGCAGATGAGATCGAAGGAAAACGTGACGTATCCCCAGCGGGCGAGTTCAAGGCCATAGGCGCGGCTCGTCCCGGGAGGGTCGGGCGGATCGCCGGGCGAACTCCCGGTGAGGCCCACGATCCGGCCCTTGCCCGCGCCGTGCGTCGTCGAGTGGATACACACCACGGCCGGCCCGCGCCGCTCGCGCGCGCCCTCGGGAATCAGCAGGTAGCCGGTGACGAGCCGGAGCGCCTTGATGTCCGGCGGCGAATCCTCGTCGACGGCGCCGGCCTCGCACTGGAACACGACGTGGTGGCATTCGATGCCCTCGATATCGTCAACGCGCCTCATGCGCACGTCGAGCGGGGGGATCTCGTTCGGGAACGGCCCGAGCATATCGAGCCATCCGGCCTTGATCGTCTCCCGCCGGGCCGGCCAGGGCGTGCTATCCATCGGCAGGGCTCCTTCCTGTGCATGCGCCGGGGCGCATGCAGCCGCCAGGCCCGCGCCGAGGGCCGCGCCCAGAAACGCCCGCCGTGTTGCGGTTCGCCCCGGGCCGCCGGACGGCGCACACGAGCGCCCCCCGGCGTCAATACGCGCCAGGCTCACTCGCTCCATGGCATTCCCCCTGCTCTCACGGAAGACGGATCTGGATGCCGGACGCGCGGCATTTGACGCGTGTCATTCGGGCGCGCGGAATAGCCCGAACGCCCGAATGGCCGGACAGGCCTTGGCGCCCGTGATCTCGAGCCGCACCTTCGCGGCGGTCACATCCGGAAACCGATCGAGGCGCTTGTGCCCGATCGTAGTGCCCGCGGCCACATCGTTCCACTGGCCCCCGTCCCAGGCCTGAACACGGTAGGATTCGACGCGCTGGCCGAGGGCGATCGCCTCCTGGGCCATGGAGCGGTTGAACGTCACGGGGCCGCCGAGATCAACCTCGATCCAGCCGGTGGTGACGCCGTCGTCCGTGGCCCAGTACGTGTCGGGATCCTCGTCGACGGCCTTGGCGGAGTCGAACGCCGGATCGGCTCCGCGCGTCGCGCTGGCCGCAGCGGGCTTGCCGGCGGCCAGGTTCGTCTCAAACGTCTCGGACAGGATCCGCCACACCTCGCGCAACACGGACACGTCCTTCTCGGGCAGTTGGCCGCGGCGATCAGGCGTGACGTTCAACAGCAGCACAGTTCCCCGGCCCACGGATTTGTAGTAGAGATCGAGCACCTCCTCGACACTGCGGACGGAGTCCTCAGTGTTGGTGCGGTAGAACCAGTACTTGTTGCGGATCGGCACATCGCACTCGGCGGGATGCCACACCTGGGCGCCGCCGCGCTCGCGCGGATTCCAGAACGTCTCGGGGGCGACGCCCTCCTCGTTGCCCACCCACCGGATGTCGGGGCCGCAGATGGCGATGAGCGCATGGGGTTGAAGCTCGCGCACGAGGGCGTAGTAGCCGTCCCAATCGTAGACGTGCCCCTTGGTGCCGGCCCCGTCGAACCACACCTCCCCGACGTCGCCGTAGTTGGTGAGAAGCTCGCGCAACTGGGCCTTGAAGTACTCATCGTAGGCGGCGTTATCCGCATACCGGGGCTCGTGGCGATCCCATGGCGACAGGTAGAAGCCGAACATGATGCCGAGCTCACGGCAGGCATCGGCAACCGCCTTGACGACGTCGCCGTTGCCGTCGCGCCACGGACTCGATTTCACGCTGTGATCCGTATGCGCCGATGGGAAGACGCAGAACCCATCATGGTGTTTCGCGGTGACGACGAGGTACTTCATGCCGACGTCCCGCGCGACTTCCACCCACTGCCGGGCGTTGAACTCGGTGGGCAGGAAGGTGGCCGGATCCTCGGTGCCGTCGCCCCACTCCTGATCATGGAAGGTGTTCATCCCGAAATGGCAGAACATGCCGTACTCCATGTCCTGCCAGGCGAGTTGTTCCGCAGAGGGCAACGGGGGCAGCGGCGCCGGGGGGGCGGCCGCCATCGACGGATAGGCCGCGAGCGCCATCAGCGCCCAGCTTGTTGCCAGCGCATGCCGGTTGGCCATGATCATGACTCTGACTCCTTAACGGTTTCCGGGCCGGCCGCACCGAGCCGCCCCTCGCGCGCATGGTAGCAGCCGGGCCCGCCGGTTTCAAAGGGCATTTGGGATACTTTCTTGCTTGACGCAATAGGAGGCCGCGAGCCGCCCCCGCGCGCCGGGCCGAGCGGCACGCGCGCCCGGGCTCGGACGGATCTCGCGCAAACCCGGGTGTGTGGTGTAGAATGGCCGAGGAGGGCAAACGGGGCGACGGCTGAGAGCAGTGGAGGAGTAGGGAACATGACACCACAGCAGAAGATCGTCACCTGCGCCAAGTGCGGCCAGAAGATGGCCATTCCGCCGGGCTATGAAAACACGCCCGGGAGGTGCACCAAATGCGGCGCCGTCGTAAACCAGCCGAACCGAGGGCAGGCGCCGACTGCTCAGCAGCAAGCGCCGCCGGTGCAGCAGCAGGCCCCCCGGGCTCAGCAGCAGGCGCCGCCGCTGCCCGGATTGGGCCCGTCGCCCCTCGACGGCGAACCAATCCGGTTGGATCAGTCGATACTGGACGATGCACCGATCCAACTTAACCAATCCCTGCTGGATGGCGAGCCCATCCAGTTCCAGGCGCCGGGCGGCGAGGACGAGGGCGCGCCCGTCCAACTCGCCGACTCGCTCCTCGAGGAGATTCCCATGGGCGTCCCAAGGATGTCCGAAGTCTCGAAGGCCGAGAAGAAGAAGTTCGAGAAGGGCGAACTGCCGCGCAAGCTGTTCTTCGTCGCCCTGTGGACAGTCGGCATTACCATCGT
>JAFGTL010000536.1 GCA_016934125.1 Candidatus Hydrogenedentota bacterium | reverse complement strand
TTCACCGCGTTGGACGAGCCGACGATGATCACCAACACGAAGAGCACGTAGCCGAGGCCCAGGGGGACATAGACGTCCTTCAAGCCCGGAATCTCGACTTTGGTGTGGAGGTTGCGCACGTCCCGTGCGAAGATGTCCGGATAAGCGGACTCCAGCAGGAGCCGGTTGAGGCGCTGCACTTCCCGTTCAGCGCGCTCGGGGATCTCGATGAGGCGCGTGGCCTCGCCGTTCAGCCCGGCGGTCGGCCAGTCCTTGAGGGAATACAGATCGGTGCCCTCGATCACGCGGTTGAGGGCGGCCAGGATCCGGGCCTCCCCATCGGGGCCCGGCGACGCGTTCAGGGGCGCATCGGCAACGGCCTGCTGGATCTCGGGCGAGAGCGCGGGCAGTTCGCGTTCGAGTAATCCGGTAAGGGCCTGCCAGTCGCGGATGTCTCCCGCGCCCATTCGCGTTTTGCCCGGGGTGATGGGGTTGAACACGAGATAGAGGCCGAGGGCGAGTCCTACGGCGATCTGGCCGGCAAACTTCGCCTTGGCGCTGAGCCCCTCGTTCTTTTTGCGGCGGAGCTTGATGAAATCGTCGAGGAAGCCCACGCATCCGAGGACGAAAAAGGCGGCCATGGCAACCCATAGAAGGCGATCGCCGAGCCGGCCCCACAGGAGCACCGCGATCACGGTGGCCAGGATGATGAGCACGCCGCCCATGGTGGGCGTGCCCGCCTTGTTCTTGTGGAGCGCGTGCAGGTCGGCCACGTGCTCCTCGCGGATGTATTGGCCGATCTTGAGGGCCCGGAGCCACCGGATCACGGCCGGGCCCAGCGCCAACGACACCACGAATGCCGTGAACGCCGCCCCGCCGGCACGGGTGGTCAGATAGGTGAACACGTTCAACGCGCTGACGAGGGGTTTCAGCGCGACTGCCAACTCATACAACATCTTCCGTTTCGCTTTCTCGCCGGTTTCGTGGGCGCCGGCCCTTCCCAGCCGGCAACGTTACGCGCCGTAGCTCTCCTGCAGCGCCTCAATCACCTGTTCCATTCGCATCCCCCGGGATCCCTTCACCAGCAGGGCGTCGCCCTCCGCGGCAATCCGGCCGATGGCTTCCGCCATGTCCCGGTGGCTCTCGATCACCTCGGCCTGGCACGCGCCCGCCTCCCGGGCCGCGGCCACGACGGCGCCGGCGTAGTCGCCCCGGGCGAAGAGGTGCGTCACGCCGAGTTGCGCGGCCAGTTCGCCGGCCTCCCGATGGAGCGCGTCGGCCGCGTCGCCCAGTTCGAGCATATCGCCGAGGGCCGCAATCCGCGCCCGTGCGCCCGGCAGGGCCCCGAGCGTGCGGAGCGCCGCGGCCATGCTCGCCGGGTTGGCGTTGTACGTGTCGTCGATCACGCTGAGCGGGCCTATCCGGATCAGCTTCAGACGCGAGGTGGCGGCGCAGGCCTCGCGCAACGGCCCCTCGAACTCATCCACACCGTGTTGCAGTCCGATGGCGATCGCCAACAGCACGTTCGACACGTGGGCGCGGCACAGCAACGGCAGCCGGAGTTCGCCCACCGGCGCCACGCGCAGCCGCATCCCGCCGGGGCCGTCGGGCTCGCAGGCCTCGAGCGCCACGTCGCCCGAGGAGCCGAACCGAACCTGGGGCCCTCGGTGGCTCCCGGCAATTCGCACGCACCATTCGTCGTCCACGTTCACGTAAAACGTGCCGCGGTTCTCGAGGGCCTCGACAATCTCCGCCTTGGCTTTGGCCACGTTCTCGATGGAGCCGAATCCTTCGAGGTGGGCGGGCGCGATCATCGTGATGGCGGCCTCGGTGGGCCGGGCCATGGCGCACAGGCGCGCGATCTCGCCGGCGTGGTTGGCGCCCATCTCGATGACGGCCACGTCGGTGGCGGCGTCGATGTGGAGGAGCGACAGCGGACACCCGATCTCGTTGTTCAGGTTTCCGAGGGTCTTCACGACGCGATGGCGGCCGGCCAGGAGGGCCGCGGCCAGATCCTTGGTGCCCGTCTTGCCGCAGGAGCCGGTGAGGGCCAGAAGGGGGAGAGTATAGCGGGAACGATGGTGGGCTGCAAACGCCTGGAGCGCGGCGAGGGGATCGTCGACGACGAGGCAGGGCCCACCCTCGACGGCGCCGCAGGTGACGGCTGCACAGGCGCCCTTGGCGAACGCGTCGGGAACGAAGCGGTTGCCGTCGAACCGATCGCCTCTGAGGGCGAAGAACAGATCGCCCGCCTGGAGCGTGCGCGTGTCCGTGGACACGGCGTGGAATGTCGGATTCACCTCCGGCGTCCGGGCACCGACTACGGCTGCGAGCGTGTCCAGCGAGTAGGCCCAACCCGCCGCCATGTCATGCACCCTCCAGGATGGAGCGGGCCACCTCGCGATCATCGAAGTGGATCCGTTCGGCGCCGATGATCTGATAGTCTTCGTGTCCCTTGCCGGCGATGAGCACGAGGTCGCCGGGCTGGGCCCGGGCGATGCCTTGCCGAATGGCCTCGGCCCGATCGAGGAGGAGGATGTAGTCCTCCCCTTTCCGCTTGCCGGAACGCTGCATGCCCACCTCGATGTCGAGGAGGATGCGTTCGGGATCTTCCGAGCGGGGGTTGTCCGAAGTCAGGATCGTGAAATCGGCGAGTTCGGCCGCGACGGCGGCCATTTTCGGGCGCTTTCCCCGATCCCGATCGCCCCCGCATCCGAAGACGGCGACCACGCGGCCCTCGCAGATCGCGCGGGCGGCCTGAAGCACGTTGCGGAGGCCATCGTCGGTATGGGCGTAGTCGACGA
>JAFGTL010000535.1 GCA_016934125.1 Candidatus Hydrogenedentota bacterium | reverse complement strand
TGGGCGTGGGCATCGGCGTGCTGGCCCAGCCCCAGTTGGCGGTGCGCTTCATGACGGTTAAGAGCGCGCGCGAACTCAACCGGGCCATTCTAGTGGGCGGCATCTTCATCCTGGCCATGACGGGCGTCGCCTTCGTCGTGGGCAACCTGTCCAATGTCTGGTTCGCCATGCCGGAGAACGGCGGGAAGGTAACCTTGGCCGCGGTCGCCGGCGGCGATTTCGAACTGACCATACCGGAGTTCATCAACACGGCGCTGCCCACGTGGTTCGGCGCGATCTTCATGCTGACGCTGCTGTCCGCGGCCATGTCGACGCTCAGTTCGCAGTTCCACGCGATGGGCACCTCGATCGGCCGGGACTTCTTCGAGCGGGGCATCCTCGGCTCGACGGAGCACCAGAGCACCGTGCTGATCACGCGTATCGGCATTGTGGTCGCCATCATCGCGACGGTGCTGCTCTCGTACGTGCTGCCGACGGGCATCATCGCGGCGGCGACGGCGATCTTCTTCGGCCTGTGCGCGGCCTCGTTCCTGCCGATGTTCATCGGCGGTCTGTTCTGGAAAGGGATGACGAAGGCGGGTGCGATAGCGAGTCTGTGTGCGGGGTTCGGCGTCAGCTTCTTCTGGCTGACCTTCGTCCAGATGATCAGCGGCAAGCTGCCCGCCCTCTTGTCCACGGCCCTGTTCGGCAAGCCCACCATCCTGCCCGAGCCCGTTTTCGGCATCCAGTGGAGGTGGACGGAGGCCCTGTTCGTGGCGCTGCCGATCTCGGCCATCGTCGCCGTTGTGGTGAGTCTGCTCACCAAGCCCGAGCCGGCCGAACACATCGAGCGGTGCTTCAAGGGGATCGGAAAGGCGAGTTAGCCTGAAGCCAACCAAACGCGTTATCCGTCAGGCCCGGCCGGGCCAACCCGCGCCGGGCCTTTTCACTGCCTGCCCGGGCACAGAACTGGCGGGAAGGGGCAGAATTGAACTGCCGACACCGGGATTTTCAGTCCCGTGCTCTACCAACTGAGCTACCTTCCCGCCGCAACGCCGGAAACCGGCGTCCTCTATTTTGCCACAAGATTCACCATCCTGCCAGGGATCACGATCTCCTTGACGATCTGCTTGCCTTCGAGGTGTTGCCGCACGTTCGCTTCGGCCTTGGCCGCTTCGAGCAGGGCGGCCTTGTCCGCATCCGCGGGGACCGTCACGCGGGCGCGCACCTTCCCGTTCACCTGCACCGGGATCTCGACGGTGTCTTCCGCGAGCAGGCTCTCGTCGTACGCGGGCCACGGCTCGTAAGCCAGCGTCGCCTCGTGGCCGAGCCGTTCCCACAGTTCCTCGCCCAGGTGCGGCGCAAACGGCGACAGGATCAGCACGAACGGCTCCATCACGGCCCGATCGAGCCGCTCCGCCTTGTACGCGGCGTTGACGAACTCCATCAGCCGCGAGATCGCCGTGTTGAACAGCATGTTCTCGAGATCGTGCGTCACCGCCTTGATCGTCTTGTACAGCACCTTCACCATGCCGGCGTCGCTGCCGGCGTCGCCGATCTTGCCGCTCAATCCGCCGTTCTCGTCGGTGAACAGGGCCCACACCCGCCGCAGGAAGCGGTGCACGCCCTGGATGCCCTCGTCCGTCCACGGCTTTTCGCGATCCAGCGGGCCCATGAACATCTCGTACAACCGCACCGAATCCGCCCCGTACTCCGCAACCACCTCGTCGGGCGTGACTACGTTGTAGCGCGACTTGCTCATCTTCTCGATCTGCACTTTGAGCGGGCCGGTGCCGTCCTTCGTGAACCAGTCGTCGCCGCGGCGCTCCACCTCGCGCGGGTAGTAGTACTTGCCGTTCTCGTCTTGATACGAATAGGCCAGAATCATGCCCTGGTTGAAGAGCTTCATGAAGGGCTCTTTGGTGCTCACGTAGCCGGCGTCGTAGAGCACCTTGTGCCAGAACCGGGCGTACAGCAGGTGGAGCACGGCGTGTTCCGCGCCGCCCACGTATAGATCGATGGGCATCCAGTAGTTCTCGGCCTCCTTCGACCACGCCGCCTCGTCGTTGTGCGGATCGAGGAAGCGCAGGTAATACCAGCATGAGCCCGCCCACTGCGGCATCGTGTTGGTTTCCCGCTGGGCGGGCGCACCCGTCTCCGGATCCACCGTATCCACCCAGTCGGTTGCGCGGGCCAGCGGCGGCTGCCCGTCGGCGGTGGGCTTGTACTCGTCCAGCTCCGGCAGGGCCACGGGCAGATCCGTCATGGGGACGGCGCGCACGGCGCCGTCGGGGAGTTTGATCAAGGGGAACGGCTCGCCCCAGTAGCGCTGGCGTGAGAACAACCAGTCCCGGAGGCGATAGTTGATGGTGCCCTTGCCGATGCCGTGCTGTTCGAGCCAGTCCGTGATCTTCTTCTTGGCATCCGGCACGCTCAGGCCGTTGATGAGCTGGGAATTCACCAGGATCCCGTCGCCGGTGAAGGCCTCTTTGGAGATGTCCCCGCCGCTGATCACCTCGACAATGGGCAGGTCGAACGCCTTGGCGAACTCGTAGTCGCGGGTGTCGTGGGCGGGCACGGCCATGATCGCGCCATACCCGTACTCGGCGAGGACGTAGTCGGCCACCCAGATGGGCACCTCCTCGCCGTTCACCGGGTTTGTGGCGTACGCGCCGGTGAACACGCCGGTCTTCTCCCGCTCCTCCTTCATGCGATCCTGGGCGCTTTTCTTCGCCGCGGCGGCCACGTAGGCTTCCACCTCGGCGCGTTGGTCTGCCGAACACACCTCGAGTGTCAGCGGATGCTCAGGGGCCAGCACGCAGTAGGTCGCGCCGAACAGCGTGTCCGGCCGGGTGGTGAACACCGTGAACTCCTGGCCGGTGCCGGCGACTTTGAACACTACATCGGCGCCCTCGCTGCGGCCGATCCACTCGCGCTGCATCGCCTTGATGCTCTCGGGCCAGTCGAGTTCGTCGAGATCCTCCAACAGGCGATCCGCGTATTCGGTGATGCGCAGCATCCACTGCTTCATCATCCGCCGCTCGACCGGATCGCCGGTCTCGACGTAGCGCCCGTCTTTGACTTCCTCATTGGCGAGCACGGTGCCGAGGGCCGGACACCAGTTCACCGGCTGCTCCGTCTCATAGGCCAGGCCGCGCTCGAAGAGCACCTCGAAGATCCACTGCGTCCATTTGTAGTACTTGGGATCGGTCGTGTTGATCTCGCGATCCCAGTCGTAGGACAGCCCGAGCCGCTGGATCTGCCCCTTGAACGTCGCGCAGTTCTGGTTGGTGACTACGGCCGGGTGTTCGCCGGTGCGCACGGCGTGGCGCTCGGCCGGCAGCCCGAAGGCGTCCCACCCCATGGGATGCAACACGTTGTATCCGTTCATGCGCCGGTATCGCGCGAGGATGTCGGTGGCCGTGTAGCCCTCGGGATGCCCTACGTGGAGGCCGTCCCCGCTCGGATAGGGGAACATGTCCAGCACGTAGTACTTGGGCTTCTTCTTGTCGATGACGGACTTGAAGGTGTTGTTCTCAAGCCAGAAG
The DNA here is from genome assembly GCA_016934125.1 of Candidatus Hydrogenedentota bacterium. Classification (GTDB taxonomy): domain Bacteria; phylum Hydrogenedentota; class Hydrogenedentia; order Hydrogenedentales; family SLHB01; genus JAFGTL01. The sequence goes on along the minus strand of JAFGTL010000535.1, from coordinate 1,583 downwards.
TCCTGCCACTTCTTCTCGATGGCGCCGTGATCATACCCGCTGCTCGACATGGACACCTCGGCCTCCTCATGGTGCGTGTTGCGATTCGATACCCCGATAGAAAGCGCGAGTATAGCATACCGCGGTGGGGCCCATCATCTTACAGATCACGGACTTGATGCGCATCGGTGGACGCAGGCGTCAGGGCGGCTAGGGGGGGGAAGAGAAGGGAAGCGGGGCTGGCCCGGGGCGGGCCGCTCAGTCGAAGATGGCCTTGAAGTAGTGGCGGTTGTCGATGTGGGGGAGGTCGCTCTTGACGAAGTCCTCGACCTCGGCCTGCGTGATGGCATCCCCGTTGGCGCGGGGACTCGCGAGCACCCGGGGCTCGTCGAGGAACAACTCGTCCGGCTCATCCATCAGGAGTTCGTCGCGCGCGTCGGCGTCGTTGACGATCTGCTCGACTTCCTCGTGTGTCATCTGGTGAACGAGTTCGTCCACCCGTTCGTCCAGGAACTTGCGCAGCACCTGGAGGATGTGCTCGCGCTTCTCGGTGGGGGTGCCCTCGAGGATGATGTCCTTGCGGAGGGGGAGGGCACGGCCGCAGAAGACGCAGACGAGTTCGTGGCAGTTCGGGCAGGGGCCGATGACGATGGCGCCGAGCAAGGGCAGCATGACTTCGCCGCGTGCGCCGCAATGGGGACATATGACCTCGACCAAAGGTATCATCTTCAGCTCCTTAACTGCTCTCGTCGAACTCGTAGGGATTATACCACAATCACGGGGGTTAAAGGCAAGAAAGTGCTAGGTGTGCGGGATATTCGAGAAATTCGAGATTTCGGGGCGGTTTATGCGACAGCGGTGCGCGCCCGAGGTCGGAATCCGGGTGCCTACGAAAGGCGGGTCTGAAGGGCCTCGAGGAAGGACTGCGCCACCGAGTTGTCCGTGGTCCTTCTGTCGTGCCAGTCCGGGTAGGTAAGTAGCGAACAACCGTACACTTGGCGCATTGTCTCGACCGACACCCGGGAGGTCTCGCTCGATATGCGCTCGACCGTGATACGTAACTCGGTGCGCCGGGGGGTCAGTACGCCCAGTCGACGCTTGACCTTCGAGTACGCGACGAAGGTGCCCCGCTTGTCGCGCGTATAGATGTCCAACTCCATCTCGCGCAGTACGGCTTTGGATGCCTGCCAGGCATCCAGGAACGTGGCATCTACCGTCGCCGAATCGACAACGGCGAAGCCCGTGGTATCGCGGGCAGCGGTTTGGCATCCGCCCGCACAGAGCATCACCAACAACAGGCTGATTCCCAAGTATTTAGCGTGATTCATGGTGTGCATCCCCATTTGCCGCGGCCATTCTAGCACACGATCTTGACGGGTTCAACGATTCTGTCGCGACTCTTCAAGCCGGGCGGGCGCGACAGGTTCCTGGCTCGGATTCTCATACCAGATCACGCCCAGGCCTCTCCCGGCATCCCGCTCCTCGCAGGTGAGGACGTCCAAGTCGCCGTCCCTGTCGAGGTCGATCAACTGCACGAGGTCGAACTTGATGCCCTGCGGTCCGCTCAGGTCGTACACGGCCCATTCCGCGGGTTCCGATTCAGC
>JAFGTL010000534.1 GCA_016934125.1 Candidatus Hydrogenedentota bacterium | reverse complement strand
CTGCTCAAGGACGAGGGCAACGAAGCTTACTGGTATGCGTTCCGGCAGACGCCCAAGATTCTCGTCACGCTCGCGGCCGGCCAGGCCATGTGGGGCAATCGCTTCGGCGATCTCATGACGGTGCGGTTCCCCGAGGGCACCACCGCCGATGACGTCCGCGCCATCCTGCGCCGGGAGGTGGCCCCTGCCGAGGCGGGGCTGCTGTTTGCGCCGGTGCGGCAACAGGCCCTCGACGCGGTGGCCCAGGCCATCGATCTCGGCGGGCTGTTTCTCGGCATGAGCTTCTTCCTTATCGCGTCCACGCTGATCCTCACCGCCCTTTTCTTCGTGTTCGGCGTGCAGCACCGCGCCGCTGAGATGGGCGTGTTGCTGGCCCTGGGCTTCTCACCGGCCCGCGTGCGCGTTCTTTTTCTCGCCGAAGCCGCGGCCATCGCGCTGGCGGGTGCATGCATCGGCGCGGCCGCGGGCGCGGCATACACCCGGCTCCTCGTGTTCGCCCTGGGCCGCTACTGGCAGGGGGCCGTCGCACAGACGGCCATCCTCTACCACGCGGCGCCCGGCACACTCCTTACCGGCGCTGCGGCGAGTGCCGCATGCGCCATGGCCGCCATGGCCCTGGCGGTGTGGCGGCAAACCAGCCGGTATCCGGCGCGCGAACTGCTCGCCATGGATTTCTCGCAGGATGTCCGCGGATCGGGCCGCCCGCCGGCCCTGTGGCCCCCGCTGTGCGGGCTGGCCGCCGCGATTGCGTTGATCGTGTATGCCTTGGCCACGGGCACCGAGTCCGTCGTAGGGGTGTTCTTCGGCGCGGGCGCGTTGCTGCTCGTGGCGGGCATGGGCCTGTGCCGGTATGCGCTCGGCCGTATCGAATCGGCTCGCCCGACGGGCCCGCCGACGCTCACCGCGCTCAGCATGCAGAACGCCGCGCGCCGGCCGGGCCGCAGCCTGAGCGTGGCGGCGCTGCTGGCCACGGGCTGCTTCCTGGTGCTCGCCGTATCCTCCATGCAGGAGGATCTCTCGGCCCATGCCGGCGAGCGGAGTTCGGGCACGGGCGGATTCGATCTGTTCGCCGAAACGACGATCCCCCTGCCGGCCGATGCGCTCGATTCGTTCGCCGACGCGGGGCTGGACGCCGTGGCCCTGCGCGTCTACGACGGCGATGACGCGAGCTGCCTCAACCTGAACCGCGCCCAAACGCCCCGCCTGTACGGTGTCGATCCCGCCGCCTTGTCGTCCCGCAAGGCCTTTCTCCGGCCCGGCAGCGACGACGTATGGGCGCTCCTCGATCTCGATCTGCCCGGCGGACTCGTGCCGGGACTCGCCGGCGATTCCGACACGGCCATGTGGGGGCTCAAGAAGCGGACGGGCGTTACGGACGGCGACGTGCTCGACTACCGCGACGAGGCAGGCAATGCGTTCGGCGTCAAGCTGGTGGGCCGCCTGCCCATGCGGCTCTCGGTGTTTCAGGGCAGCGTGATCGTGTCCCACACGGCGTTCGCGCGCCGCTTCCCGTCGGCCGAGGGGTTCCGCACGTTCCTCATCGATGTGCCCGCGGGCCACCAAGGCGACGCGGCCGCCGAACTCAACGCGGAATTCGAGCGATCCGGCATGGATGCCGCCCCCGCCATCGAGCGGTTGCGCCGGTTCTACACCGTCGAATCCACCTACCTCGGCATGTTCCTCGTGCTGGGCGCCCTCGGCATGGCACTGGGCAGTGCGGCCCTGGGTATCGTCGTGTTGCGCAACCTGCTCGAACGCCGCCGCGAGATCGCCATTCTCCGCGCCGTTGGATTCCCCCGTCCGGCCCTGTTCCGGCTTTTCGCGGCGGAACACGGGCTCCTCCTGCTCATGGGACTCGTTGTGGGGGGGCTGGCCGCCGCCGTAGCCATGGCGCCTACGATCGCATCTGCCGCGTCGAACGTGTCCCTCGCCCTGCAGGCCGCCATCCTCGCGTTCATCGCGCTCACGGGATTCGCCTGTGTGGCCATCGCCCTGGCCGCCGGACTCCGCGGCGATTCCGTCGAGGCGCTGCGGACGGAGTAGGGCCCGTCAGGAGGGCGCCTACTCCCCGATGCAGTAGAGATAGGCGGCGGTTCGGATGAAGAGCTGGCGGTTCGATACGGCCATCGACGACAGCGTGTAGCCCCCCGGCAACGTGTTCGTGGCCAGCACCTTGAACTCGGGCCCCGCCGCCACCACCGTCGTCACCCCGTCCTCGTTCGTCACATACAACTTGCCGTCGCCCAGCAGCGGCGACGCGCTCACCGCGCCGCGTGTCGGCCGCTCCGTCCCCCAGAGCCCCTCGCCCGTCTTCGCGTCGACGCACGAGATCCCGCCCGTGTCGTCCACCAGGTAGAGGTATGTGCCGTCGCACGCGGGCGTAGGCACGTCCGGTGCGCCCCACGCGTCCCATTTCCACGCGAGGTGGCTTTCGGTGATGTCGCCCGTGCCGCCCGCGCGCAGGGCGAGCACGGGCTTCTTGCGCGATGGGGCATAGATCATGCCATCCGCCACCACGGGCGACGCCACGATACGATACACGCTGGACTTGTTCGGGTTGAGCCCGGCCGCGCGCCAGATCTCGGCGCCCGTAGCGGGATCATGGCCCGTCACGTAGTCCCCGCCCGAGATGACGATCTGTACACTGCCCTCGTGGCGCAGCAGGGCCGGCGTCGTGTAGGCGTCGGGCGACTCGCCGGGCGCATCCGTGGGCCGCTCCTGGCGCCATCGCTCCTCGCCGGTGAGCGCATCGAGGGCCACGATGTACGACGGATCGTCGGTTCTGTAACCGTGGAGCACCTGAAAGATGAGTTGCCCGTCGTAGAGCACCGGCGACGAGGCGTATCCGAACTGGAGCCCGAAGGGCCCGTATTCCTCCTGAAGTTCCTTGCGCCAGATCGGGGCGCCGTCCATGTCGAAGGCATTCACCGCGCCCGTGCCCGCCACCGCCCACACGTGCCGGCCATCCGTCACGGGCGAGGGCGACGCGTCGTTCTGTTTGCGCCACAGCCGGTTGCCGTCGTCGAGCACCCGTTGCCACAGGATTTCGCCGTTCGGTTTCGACACGCAGAGGAGGAGCAGTTCCGAGCCGCCGGCATCCGAGGGCGTGCCGGAACGCCCGTCGCCCTGGGCCTCCGCTTCCGCTGCGGCACCCGCCGCGGGCGACGTCACGAACACGCGATCGCCCCAGATGATGGGCGAACCGCCGCCCCAACTCGGCAGCAGCGTTTTCCAGACGACGTGTTCCGATTCGCTCCAGGTGGTAGGCAGGCCCGTCGAGGTGCTCACGCTGTTCTGATCGGGCCCGCGCCATTGGGGCCAGTTCTCCTGGGCGTGCGCCGCGCAACAGAGCAGCGCGATTATGCCGGCCAGTGCGAAATATGCAGTTCGTCGTGCGTTCATGATGCCCTCATCCTGTGGCCGTGACGCGCCCGGCGCGGCGGCGCCCGGGCTCATTGCCCGCCGGATTCCTGAATCGCGTACAACCTGTCCATCGTCGCCACGTAAAGCACGCCGTTGGCGGCCACGGGCGTGCTCGCCGTGCGCTGCGGCAGCTTGATCTCGGCCAGCACCTGCTTCTCCTTGGCCGCCGCGAACACGCAGAAGTCGCGCCCCCGCGAAACGGCATACACCTTGCCGTCCGCCACCAGCGTCGACGCCCAGATCTCGTCGCTCAGTTCATGCGTCCAGTACGGCGCCCCCGTGTCCGCGTCGACACAGTGGACAACGCCGCGGCAATCGGTGATGAACGCGAGCCCATTGGCGATGGCCGGCGTGCACGCGCAGTGGGTGTCCATCGAGTACGCCCACAGTTCGCCCGACTCCGTGATATCGCCCGTGCCGGTGGCGTCGATG
>JAFGTL010000533.1 GCA_016934125.1 Candidatus Hydrogenedentota bacterium | reverse complement strand
CCGAGGATGGTGGCCGGCGCGAGCGTCATCAGCTCGATGGCTTTCTCAATGGGCACGATGCCGGGCTCGACGAGGCCGGTGAGGGCGAGGGCGAGGCTCGTCTCGAGCCCCACGACGCCGAAGGGCGCAAAGGCGAACTCGACGTCCTTCTCCGTCCAGGTGTGGGGGGCGTGATCCGTCGCGATGCAGTCGATTGTGCCGTCCGCGAGGCCCGCCTTGATGGCCGCCACGTCCTCCGCCTCACGCAGCGGGGGGTTCATCTTGGCGTTCGTGCCGAATCCGACCACGGCGTCGTCCGTCAACGTCCAGTAGTGCGGAGCCGTTTCACACGTCACCCGGATGGCGCGCTGCTTGGCGCGCCGGATGCTGTCCACGCCGCCGGCCGTGGTCGTGTGGCAGATGTGCACCTTCGCCCCGGTGAGCGCGGCCAGCCGGATCACGCGGTCGATGGCGATCTCTTCCATGGCCTTGGGCAGCCCGGGCAGGCCGAGCTTCGTCGAGTTAAACCCCTCGTTCATGACGCCGTCGTTCGTGAGCGACTTGTCTTCGCAGTGGGCCAGGTAGGTGAGGCCGCACATGTTTGCGTATTCGAGGCAGCGGCGCATCACCCAGCTGTTCGCGATGTCGTCGCCGTCGTCCGTGACGGCCACGGCGCCCACCGCCTTGAGCTCGGCCATCTCCGTCATTTCCTTGCCCTCGCGGGCCTTCGTGGCGGCCGCCGCGGGCCAGACCTTGATGCAACTGCTCTCCCGCACCCGCCGGTTGAGCAGTTCCACCATGCCCCCGTTGTCGATGGGGGGATTCGTATTCGGCATGGTGACCACCGAGGTGACGCCGCCCCGGGCCGCGGCCCGGCTTCCCGTCGCGATCGTCTCCTTCGACTCGAAGCCGGGCTCGCGGAAGTGAACGTGAATGTCGACGAGCCCCGGGCAGACCACGCAACCAGCCGCGTCGATGACGCGGTCGCCGGACAGGCCTTTGCCGATCCGGGCGATCGCGCGGCCCTCGACGAGCACGTCGAGTGGTTTCGACACGCCGGACGCGGGGTCGATGACGTGTCCGTTTTTGATTGCGATGCCCATGCCGCCAACTCCTTGCGCAGATTCAGCCGATCAATTCTCGATGGTGGGCTGGTTCACCAGCAGGTGCATAATGGCCATCCGCACGGCCACGCCGTTCGTCACCTGATCGAGGATCACGTTCCGCGGCCCGTCGGCCACGCCCGCCGACAACTCGAGGTCCCGGTTGATGGGCCCGGGATGCATGACGATGGCATGGGGCGGCGCCGCTTTCAGCGAGTCTTCGTCCACGCGGAACAGCCGGATGTACTCGCGGATGCTCGGAAACAGGCACTTCTGCTGCCGCTCGAGCTGGATGCGCAGTGCGTACACCACGTCGGCGTCGCAGATGGCCTCGCGGAGGTTGGAGGTGACGTCCACCCCCATCTGCGAGAAGGCCGCGGGCAACAGCGTGCTCGGCCCGCACAGCACGACGCTCGCGCCCAGTTTTGTCAGGGCCCAGATGTTGCTGCGGGCCACGCGGCTGTGTGCGATGTCGCCGATGAGGGCAACCCGGAGCCCGTCCAGCCCGATGGCGGGATCCTGGCGTGCGGCGCGGAAGTGCTCCCGCATGGTGAAGGCATCGAGCAGGGCCTGCGTCGGGTGTTCGTGGGCGCCGTCGCCGGCGTTGATGATGCACGAGCTGTGCCGTTCCGCGAGGATCTGGGCTGCGCCGGCGCAGCCGTGCCGGATCACGACGATGTCGCTGTGCATGGCCTCGATGTTGTACAGGGTGTCGTGGAGGGTCTCGCCCTTTGTCGCGCTCGATACGGACACGTTCATCGTGAGGGTGTCCGCGCTCAGGCGTTTTGCGGCAAGCTCGAAGGACGTGCGGGTTCGCGTGCTGGGCTCGTGAAACCAGTTCACCACGAGCCGGCCTTGGAGCAGGGGCACCTTCTTGATCCCGCTCTCCCGCTTTGACACGGCCAGGAATTGGGGCGCCGTGTCGAGGATCATCTCGATCTCTCTGCGCGACAAGTCCTCCAGGCCAATCAAGTCCTTTCGCACCCACGCGGTTCCCGGCGCGCCCGTTTCCGCCATGCTAACCATCTCCCTCCGGCTGGGGGGGCCTCGCTGCCCGCTCGAGCACCACCAGATCCTCCCCGTCCGTCTCCGCGAGCCGGACAGACACGTGGTCGTCCGGCTCCGTGGCCAGCGACCAGCCGAGGTAATCGGCCTGGATCGGCAGCTCCCGCAGGCCCCGATCCACCAGGCACGCCAGCCGCACGCGCTGCGGCCGGCCGTAGTCCATCACTTCGTCGAGGGCGGCCCGCACCGTCCGGCCCGTGGACAACACGTCGTCAACCAGCACCACCGTGATCCCGTCCACGTCGAAGTCGAAGTGGGTTCCCGTCGTGCCCGTGATGCCGCCGGCACGGCCTGAGCGCAGATCGTCGCGGTAGAGGGTGGTAGACAGCGAGCCCACCTTGGGCGCGGTTCCCGTCATGGCGCCGATCTCGGCCGCGAGCCGCTCCGCGAGGGGCCGGCCCCTGCTGAGCACGCCCAGCAATACCAGCGAGGCGATGTCGGCGTTGTCCGCCACGATCTCCTGCGCCATCCGGTGGACACTCGCGGCCACGGCCCCGGCATCCAGCACCACCGTCTCGTCTGCGTGTTCAGATCCTGTCATGGGATGTTCTCAGGCAGAAAAAAGCCTTCTCATGGCATATGAGAAGGTCTCTGCGCTTCATTCCTGGCTCGTTCCCCATATGATGGGCTCTATGTACGTGTTGGAGGGGATTGTATCAGGGGGCCGGATTCCTGTCAAATCGAGTAGGTGGGAGGGTCGCCCCTCCCACCTCTCACACCACCGGGCATACCTGCTCGGTACCACGGCGGTTCCTTTATGTTCT
>JAFGTL010000532.1 GCA_016934125.1 Candidatus Hydrogenedentota bacterium | reverse complement strand
GAGTACGACACGGCCTTCTTCGACAAGCGGGCCAAGTTCTTCCACTACCTCCCCGATATCGCCGTCGTCACCTCGGTGGAATTCGACCACGGCGACATCTACCGCGATCTCGGCGAGATCGAGCGCGCCTTCCTGTTCATGCTGCGCCAAATCCCCGCGTCGGGCTGGCTCGTCGCCTGCGCGGACGATCCGGGCGCGGCCCGGCTCACGGCCCATGCGCCGTGCCAGGTGGCCACCTACGGATTCAGCGACGGCGCGGATTGGCGGGGCGTTCGAGCCGGACAGCACGACGGGTGCGAGCAACTCGCCATCCACCGGCAGGGCCGGCCCTGGGCCGAACTCGCCGTGCCGCTGGCCGGCCGCCACAACCTGCTCAACACGCTCGCCGCCGTAGCCGTGGCGGGGATTCTGGACGTCGCGCCCGAGGCCATCCAAGAGTCGCTCCCGGCGTTCCGGGGCGTGCGCCGTAGAATGGAGGTGTTCCTCGAAGCCAACGGCATCACCTTCATCGACGATTTCGCCCATCATCCGACCTCCGTCCGCGAAACCATCGCGGCGGCCAAGGCCCGCTGGCCCGGCCGGCTGATCCGCGTCCTCTTCGAGCCGCGATCCAACACCACCGTCACGAACCGGTTCCAGGACGCCCTCCGCGACGCCTTCCGCGAGGCCGGCGAAGTCTGGCTCGGCCCACTGCACCGGGCCGAGCGCATTCCGCCCGGGGAACGCCTGGATCGCGACGCCATCGCCAGCGCCCTCAGCCGCGATTGCGTGCCCGCCCGTTGGACGGACGACGTGGACGAACTCGTCCGCCACCTGCGCGCGGAAGCGCGCCCGGGCGATGTGATTCTGATCCTCAGCAACGGCGCGTTCGGCGGCATCTATGATCGCATCCGGGCCGCATTCGGTTGATCGGGCCTGGGCCGGAACCACCTCCGGCCCGCCCGCGCGAGGACGCCCCGGCACGGGGCCAACCAGGAGACGGGGCAATGGCGCTTGTGGTGAACGGAATCGCCGTCCTGCTCGCGGGCTGGACACTCGGGGCTGCCGCGGAGGCCGGGGATATGAAGATGATCGCCGTGGATGCCGGGACGTTCGTGCGCGACGACGGGGCGACGGTGTCCGTGTCCGCGTTCAGCATCGCCTCACACGAGTTGACGAAGGGCGAGTACGATCGGGTGCGCACCTGGGCGGCCGGACACGGCTATGACTTGGCCCCGGGCATCGGCGAGGGCGAACGTTACCCCGTGTCCAATATCACCTGGTTCGACGCATGCAAGTTCTGCAACGCGGCCAGCGAACTGGCCGGCCGCCGCCCCGTATACTACGCCGATCCGGCCCGCAGCGCCGTCTACCGCCAGGGGCGTGTCGAGCTCACGAATGCGCACGTGGACTGGAGCGCCGGCGGATACCGGCTGCCCACCGAGGCGGAATGGGAGTATGCGTGCCGGGCGGGCACCGCCACGAAGTACTACTGGGGCGACACCACCATCGCCTCCCCGGAAAACGAGTATGCCTGGCATACGTTCTGGACTGCCGCCGGCGACGACGTCAGCCCCCATCCGGTAGGACTCAAGAAGCCCAACGCCTTCGGGCTCTACGACGCGAGCGGCAACGTCGTCGAGTGGTGCTGGGACTGGTGGCAGGATCCCTATGACGCCGGGGATCTGACGGATCCCCGCGGCCCGGACACGGGCCTGTGGCGCATCATGCGGGGCGGCAGCCTCGCCCTCGACAATCTCGTCGACACGGCCCGCCGCCACTTCGTCTACCCGGCCTACTGCATGTTCGACATCGGCACGCGCGTGGCCTGTTCCGAGCTGGAATGCCCCGCCATCGCCTCCGTCACCGCAGCCATCGCGCCTTCCGATGCGCTCCCCTCCCATCCGCCCGAGCCGGAAGACGGCGGCGCCGAGGCCGCCGCTCGGAGGCTGTTCGCATTACTCGCCCCCGGCTATCCCGGCCTCGAACGCGCCCAATCGCTCTACAACCAGGGCCGGTTCGACGAGGCGCTGGCCGCCTACCGCGACTTCTTCTTCGCGGCGCAGAAAGCCACCCCCCTCCAGAGCGTCTACCGGCAGGACGGCTTCGGGGCCCGCGAGGACATCGCCAAGCTCATGGCCCTCGAGGGCCGGTTGCACTGGTATCGCACGCCCGATCGGCCCGACAACTTCGTGCATACCGGCCTGATCCTCCACAACGCCATGGCCCTGCTCTGCGAATGGGACGCCACCGGCGATACCGCGCCGCTCCGGCAGTGGTTCTTCATCATGGACTCGTTCGCCCGGTATGCGCGCTACGACTACGATCAACTCGGCAACGTGGGCCGCGCCATCGACAACCAGTATTACGTGCCCCAAACCTGGGATTTCGGCATGGGGTTCACCTCCTTTCCCAACCGGGTGCGCGACCTCCGCAAAATCGTGCACGCCCTGCCCGACGACGGCGCAAAGGAAATCCCGCCCATCCCCTTGGCCAACCTGCTCAGTTTCCTCGCCACCGACGGCATCGCCATGCAGATCAAGGATCCCCGCGACTGTGTGCCGAACCAACGGTTCTATGTATCGAAGATGCTCATCAACATGGGCGACAAGCTCCGCGAGTTCCGCGACGCCCCCGCCTGGTATGCGGAAGGCCGGCGTCGGTTCGAGAACGGCGTGCTCCGCGGCACAATGCTGGCGGACGGCGGCGACCTCGAGCAATCGCTCAACTACAACGCCGGGCTCACGCAGGAAATCTACGATCTCGGGGAGATGTTCGGCGAAGACGTGCCCGACTGGGTGCACGCGCTCCGGCAGGAAGGCGTGAAGCGCATGCGGTTCTTCGCGGGGCTGCAGCAACCCTTCGGCCAGGTTCCCTCCACCGGCAGCACGTACACCGTGTATCCCCCCGCGATCTGGCGCGACGCGGCGGCTCTGGCTGAGCTCAAGAAACGGGAGTATGAGCGCGCCCAACAGGAGCTCGAACGGTTTCCGGACGCCCACGTCGCACGCATCTACGAGCACCTGTTCGGCGCCGGCGGCGTCGAGGCGCCCGCGTTCACCTCCATCGCCTTCCCGTACAGCGGCTACTACGTCATGCGCAACGGTTGGCACGTGGACAGCCACTTCCTCTGGCTGATGGGCGCACGCCCGGGGCAGGGGCACGCCTGCGAGAACATCAACGCCATCGACGTGATCGCCCACGGCCGCCACTTGCTCGTGACGGGCGGGGCTGATTCCTACGGCAATCCCGAGTGGATCCCGGAAGATCAGCGGGCGTTTGTGCAACAGATCGACACCTACCGCAACCAATCGTTCAGCCGCAATACGGTAGTGGTCGACGGCCATTCCCAGCGCCGGCTCATTCACGGCGAGATGATCGTCTCGACGTGCTACCCCGAACCCATCGCCCGGCGCTGGTATGCGTCGCCCCGGTTCGACTTCGCAGAAGCCCGCTACGCAGACGGATACGGGAACACACAGGACGTCGACATCAAGGCCGTCCATGATCGGCAGGTGATCTTCGTGAAGAACAGCGGGTTCTGGATCGTCACCGATCGGCTCACCGCCGAGGCCCCCCATACCTACTCGGCCTGCTGGAACTTCCCGCCCGACGGGTTCGAGTCGCGGGATTGGACGGCCGTCGGCTTCCAGGAGTCGGAAGTCCACGGCGATGCCGGGGCGGACGTCATTTCGACCTCCGATCCGGACGGGCCGAACCTGTTCCTATACCAGTTCTGCCGAGGCGAGCTCGCGTATACACGCTACTTCGGCGAACTCAACCCCGCCCGCGGCTGGCTCGCCCCCGGCATCTCGGGCCCGCGCTACCCGAAGGTCGACATCCATTCCAGTTGGCGCGCCGAAGCCGGAACCTCCCTGCTCATCACCATCGTGGCGCCGTCGCCCGATACGGCGCCCCCGATTGCATCCGCAACCAAGCTCGGTGAAGGCGCATCGGTTGGATTCTCAGCCGAATGGCCGGACGGCCGGCGCGCGGCCTATCTGGCGGCGCCCGAACCGGCCCCGCTCGCACTGAACGGCTTCGAGGCGACAGCCCGCGCCCTGCTCGTGTGCACCGACACCACCGGGCAGTGTTCCGGGCTCGTACTGGATGGCGCCCGATTCGCACACCACGGCGATGAACACCCCATGCCCGCGGCCAGCGCCGCCTTCTACCCCCGGGACGACGGTATCGCCTTTGATCCCATCGAGATTCCCGAGTGCTTCATCTGGCACGAAGACGCCCCGCCCACATACCGGTGATCCCCCGAGGGACACCCCGTCCAGCATTCGGCGCCTACCGGGCCGGCAGCTCGGGGCGCAATTCGTCGCGCACGAGGCCGATCTCGCTGAACGGAATCGGCTGGAAGCCCGGCAGCCGGCTGAACACTTCCGCGTCGTCCCGAAGTTGGAAGTTGAGGGCCGCCGGATCCACGAACCCCGGATCGTGGTCGAGCACCCAGTTGTCGAGCAGGATCCAGTTGCCCTCGACGAACGCATCGCAGTTGACGATCAGGTTGCGGGACGCGCGGTTGAGCCGTGGCTCATCCGAGGGCGTCAGGAAGCCCTCGAGATCGGGATATCGCTCCGAGTAGGGCGGCTTCGTGATGTCCACCTCCTTGAGAAGCTTGTTCTGCCAATCCTCCTCGGCCAAGTGCTCGTGCCAGGCCTTGTCCGGCCAGGGGGCGTGCCGGATAGCCAGCCGGCACTCGATGAAGATGCTGTTGTCGACCACGTTGTCGTGCCCGCCGTGGACGAACACCGCGCCGAAATGGCCGCCCGCTGCCCGGTAGAACACGTTGCCGTACACCGTCTGCCCGCCCGAACCGTCGTCGAAGTAGATCGCCGCGCTGCCGTGGGTGAACGTGCTGCCGATGTCGTGCCAGAAGTTGTAGCGGATGATGCTGCCCCGTTCGGAGGGGTTGCGGCCCATGTAGAAGGATCCGCAGTCATCGGTTTCCATGCCGGTGTGATGGACTTCGTTGAACTCGATGACGTGCTCGTTGCCAGTCAGCCCGATGCTCTGGTGGGGCCCGTCGTGGAGCAGGTTATGGGCCACCCGGATGCCCACCCCGGCCAGGTGGATGTGGTAGGCGCCGGTGCGTTGCCGCCGCGATACGCTCCAGATGTGGTTGTTGACGGCCTCGTGGCCGCAGGGCGTCAACGTCGGCCGGTCGCCGCCCGCCATCCGCAGGCCCGCCGTGCCCGTGTCGTGGATGTCGCAGGCCGTCACGGTGTGGCGCTCGCCGCCCTCCACGACGATGCCGTCTGTGCCGGTGTTCCGCACAAGACACGCCGCGATCCGGTTCTGCCGCCCGCCGTTCACGCGCAGCCCGGTGCCGACGCAGCCCTCGATGGTGAATCCCTGGATCGTCACATGCGACGCGCCGTCAAGGACAAGGATGGGCGCGGACAACGTCGACAGGAGAATGCGCGCCCCATCGAGCGGCTCCGGCGGCCAGAAGTACAACAGGCCCGCCTCGCGATCAAGGTAGTATTCCCCCGGCGAATCCAGTTCCTCGAGCAGGTTGACGGCGTGGTAGCGGCGGGGCGCCGGATTGCCCCCGCCGATGCCGTAGCCGTGCGGCTTGAGGAGCGTGATCCGCCCTTGCGCGAGATCGATGGCGCCGACCTTGATGGTCTCGGCGCGCCAATCGAAGCACCAGTAGCCGTGGAGCCACACGTCCGGCGCATTCACCCAGCGGGCCGGCCGATCGCCCGAGTACTCGAACGTGCCCGGCTTGTCCGCCTTCCACCGCGCGCCCTCCGGCACGCCGCTCTCGACCACGCGGGCGATGGTGGCCCAGTCCTCGTTAGGCCAGCGGGCCAGCGTCATCCGCGCGTCATTGAAGAACAGTTCCGCGACGGACGCGGCGCCGCCGAACGCCTCCGGAAACACGCCGTACTCCGTGATGCCGAGGGCCTCGAGATCGGCATACCGAACCGCGGCGCGGGCGCCTTCGTCGACGCGATCCACCGCCGCCGGCGCCGCGAGCGGCACGAATGCGTCCGCCGGCAGCGTGCGGCCGCCCACCAGCCGCACCGATTCCCCCGGCGCGGCACGGTAGGCCACGGGCGCGTCCGGTGTGCCGCTGTCTTCTTCGGCGAGGCCGAGGCTCTCTGCGAACTCATAGGCCCCTTCGTGAACCCACACCGTCACGCCCCCGGGCGGCACGCCCTGCGCCTGCTTCATCGCACGAATCGCGTCCCGCGCGCGCGCCATCGTCGCGAACGGCGCCTCCTCGGTGCCCGGATTCGTGTCTACGCCACCTGCCGCGACGTGCAGATCGGCCGCTCCCGACAAGCCCGCCATGCTCATGATCATCAATACTGCCAGTCCCCACCGCATGATGGCTCTCCTCTGGGGCCTCCCCCAAGTCCGTCGGGCCCGACGGCCCATCCCAAACACACCATGACCCCCCCGCAGCCACGCCCAGAGAGTAAGCGATGGCGCCCACGCTGTACAACTCCCGGCTCGGCCCTGTACCCTGATTCCACATGCAACAGAGGCCGTCGAGGCCAGTTCCGTCGGAGCCGTCCGCCGCTGATCGTGAGCGGCTGGGGGAGCGGGCGATACGCGTATGAGAGTGTTGATGCTGGGCATGACGTTCGGGACTCCCGGCTCGCAGATGGGCGAGTTCCGCTCGCGCCGCGGACACGAACTCCGCTTCCTCGCCGCTGAAGGCACCGCCGATCTCACGGCGAGCGCTCATCCCACCTATACCTTCGCCGCAACCGAGACGGCCGCGGCCGCGGTTGAGCGCATCGCCGCTCAATGGCGCCCCGACGCCCTCGTGTGCTACACGCCCGAACTCTTCCCGCCCCCGCTCGAAATCGAGGCCTGCCCCATCCTGACGGCCGCCCTGATCTCCGACTGGACCATCTACCACGCCCAACTCGAGTCCAACCTGGCCCGCTACGACGTCGTGCTGAGCGACAGACTCGGCTCCCAGTCCCTGCGCCTGAACGGCGCCACGCCCCAGTACTTGTTCCCCTTGTACAGCCAGTGTTCCCGCCTCCACCGCAAGCTCGACATCGAGAAAGACGTCGACGTGGCCTTTGTCGGCAACCTCAATCACGCTATCCACATCGAGCGAGGCCGGTGCCTCGAACGGATCGCCGCCCTGTCCGATCGCTACCGCATCCTCATCGCCACGGAACTCCTCGGCGACGACTACGTCCGCGCCCTCAACCGGGCCCGGATCGTGTTCAACCACGCCCTTCGCCGCGAAATGAACCTGCGCTGCTTCGAGGCCTTGGCGTGCGGCTCCTTGCTCTTTCTGGAACGGAACAACCTCGAGGTGCACGACTACCTCCGCGATCGCGAGGAGGTCGTGCTCTACACGCCCGACACGCTGGTGCCCCTTCTTCAGCACTTCCTCGACGCCCCCGGCGAGGCCGCCCGCATTGCCGCCCAGGGACACGCCAAGGCCGGCCCCCTCGCGCTCGAGAACCGCCTCGACGCCCTCTTCGACTGGCTCGAATGCCAGCCCCCCGGCCCCCGCCCCTTCACGCGCTTCCCGCCCGCGCAGCAGGCCTTCGCCACCATCATGCAGTACGCGTCGAGCCTCGTGGACACCCAGCGCGATTGGGCCGCAGCCCGCCTCGCAGACGCCCGTCGCCAGTCGCCCCGCGACAT
>JAFGTL010000531.1 GCA_016934125.1 Candidatus Hydrogenedentota bacterium | reverse complement strand
GCCTCGGGACGAGGCACGGGGGCGACGGCAATGGGGCCGCTGAGTTGCGGCAGCGCGACGCGGGCGTACGCACTCCCTGCCCAGACGGCACAGAACAGCCCCACGGCCGTCCAGAGCAGCCAACCGGGCCGTGCCACACGAAACGCGAGCATTCCCGCGCCGGCCACGGCCACCAGGAGGAGTGCGGCACCGAGCCCGGCATGAAGAGGGGCATGCCCCCTGATACACCAAATGGCTCCGGCCAAGGCCGCGAGCGCGACATCTGCGCACACAAGCAGCCGGGAGAGCGGGACGCGTTCGACACGGCGCCGAACGGCCCAGGTGAGCGCGCCCGCCACGGCTGCTGAAGCCACACCGGCCCCGAGCAGACGGAGCGCGGTAGGCAGCGGCGCGGAACGAACCAGCACAGGGTTGAGCCAACCACAGGCCTCGGCCAATGCGTAGCCGAGGACGATCTGCACGGCCCAGAAGACGGTGAGGACCGGCGTGTTCCGGGCGCGATGCGGCAGCGCCCAATGAGAGGCCGTCCAGAGCACCCCATAGGCCAACGATACGAGGGTGGCCGTCACCGCGACAGGAGGGAAAAGGAGATACCACCGGGCGTAGCACGCGGGCGACGCCCACACGCTCACCGTCAACTCGCCGAACCCCAGCCCCAAGGCGACACCCAGCGCGACTGTCGCGGCTTCAGAGATTCCTGTTTGTCGAGGGCTCATCTCGTCCCCGGAGGCCCGCACAGAGGTGGCGCGCCTGTGTGTCTCTATTGTGCATCAAAAAAGAATCCAGCCTTCCGGGCAATCATAACACAGAGAATCCGCGCACGCCCCTCATCTCAGTCTCAGGCGGTTCTCCACCGTCTTCAAGCCAAAGGTGAACTTGCTTTGTCTCTCCCCGAATGCGCCCTGAACAATGCGCGATGCCTCCGGAGAGCCGCCGGGTTGCGCCCAGGAGGCCACGGTGTCTATGCCGAAGGCGAGCATGAGTGTCGCGATGGCGAGATCCGGGCGCTCCTCGGCCTGCCACACTCCCGCGCCGGCCAGCAGTTCCGCGAGGGCGGCGGCTTCTCGGCCTTTGTTGGCGGCGTTGAGGGCGCGCAAGGCGTCCGGATGACGCGATGCGCGTTCGCCCAATGCCAGGGCCAGGAACGCCCGGCGGCAATCCACAACGTGCGGGCTGCGCCGCCATTCGGCGATGAGGCGTTCCACCAGGGCGGGCGCGGGCTCGGGGAGTAGCGCGAGGATGCGAACCGCAAACATGATGGGCTGGGCGAAGATGTCGCTGGAGGCCATCTCGGCGAGCAGGGAGAGGGCCTCTGCACAGCCGCCCAGCACCCAGCGCTCGAGGATCTCGCATACGGGCCGGCGGAATTCGTAGGACTGGAAGGGAGTGAAGCCGATGGGGCGGGCGGTGTTGAGGAACTTGGCCGTCTTCACGCCGGGGCGATCGATGACGTCAAGTGCCGCGAGCAGGCGTTCACGCAGGGCGGGATCGCCAGCGGGTTCGGCGAAATGGGAGCGTGCAGCCGTCAACCCCATCATGAGGGCGGCGAGAACCGGCCGCTCGGTGGCCTCGGCGGGCACAGCGTTCTGTACAAAGGCCGTCCATCGCTTTCCTTTGAAGAGATCGGCGGCCAGTTCCAGGACAATCGCGGGCTCGGCTTCGGCGCGCGCCGCGAACTCGAGCAGGCGTTCCATAGGGGCCGCGTCGCCGTCGAGGTCGGCCGGACGCCACGAGACGCCCGGGAACGCATCGAGCCGCCCCCGTTGCGGCGCGAACTCGAGGGCCTGATCGAGGCCCAGCGGCAGGCTCACACCGCCCGCAAACCGATGGAGCGAATAGGGCGCGGTGAGCGTCATCTCCTTGGCGAGCCCGATGACGGTGGTGGAGAGCGCGGGCGAGAACCGCCCGAGGAATCCGCCGAGGCGCTCGAATACGCGCATCCACTCGCTGTGCACGGGGCCGCGGCGCATGGCCGGCGGGAAGGCTTCCGCAGGGAGGATGACGTGGAGGCTGCGGTTGCCGGAGTATTTGGCGAGGGCCGGGATCTGGAAGCGATCGAGCACGGCCAACACCGGGATCAGCGCGCGGAAGGAGGGGCGCCATTCGAGATCAACCTCGAACCGCAGATCCCATCCGGCCGGGCGATCCGGGTGGCCGGGCTCGTTGACGACTGGCCCCATACCAAAGAAGGGGAAGAAGGGTTGCCGCGAGGGCGCGGCCGCTTCCAGGACAGTGCGCACACGGTGCCGGAACGCCTCGGGATCGGGCTCGCAATGGAGGCCGATGTGTTCCGCTTTGGTGTGGGGCTTTCGCATGTCGCCGTCGGTGCGGTAGTGGAGTTTCAGGACGCGCCGCTGCGCCATCTCCCACAGGGCGGTGGACACGTCTTCGCGGAGGTAGTGGGCCAGCGCCTGCTCCGCCGAAGGCCCGGCCTGCCCGGCCGAGGCCCAGGACGCCGAGTCGATGTGGCGGCCCAGTTCGGCCCAGTTGGTGAATCCGTACTGCAGGGCGAGGGCATGGTGGATTTCCTGAAGGGACACCTCGGCGTCCAGGATGGCGTCCGGCGGCGTCCACGCAAACCGCGGGAGCCGCGACAAGACGGGGCACACGTCGGGATCGCGTTGCTTGTGGCGTTTCAGCAGGGATTTGGCATGCTTCTTGAGGTGTTCGAGGCTCGGGTGGGCGGGCAGTGGCTCAGACACAACGACCTCCTTCCCATGGGCCTGTGGTCTGCATTCGCAGGCAGAAAGAAGGTTTCCTTCAAGGCACTTCGTGCAATTCGAGCAGGTAGGCTGAGCCTTTCCCGCAGACAGGCGGCATCCTGCATGCCTTGCGGGGAACTTATCATGGGCGCCGCGGCGCCGTCAAGGCGGTGCTCCTGCTTTGCCGCGCATCGGGGCGGGGGCGGTTGCGTTCCGGGGGTTGATCCCGCGCGCGGGGCGCGGTACCGTTCTATACAGCAGGGCCGCGGCCCGAGGGAGGTTGACGTGATGGGGATTTCGTCGAAACGGATGGCCTTGGCGCTCGCGCTTGGACTGGCGCTGTTCTTGTGCATCGCGCCGGCCGGCATGGCGGCCGAGGAACCGTCGCTCAAGGAGGCCATGGACGGGATTGTCACCCGGTTGTATGCCGATCTGGATCGGGAGGGCCTTGCGTCGCTGCACGATGCGGGCGCGTTGGGGCTGCTCACCGACACGGAGCGGGCGGTG
>JAFGTL010000530.1 GCA_016934125.1 Candidatus Hydrogenedentota bacterium | reverse complement strand
CTGCCAGCCTACCCAGATCAACCGCGGCACGCCGGGGCCGTATGCGGCACGGGGCGTTGCCGTGAGTGTGCAGCGCACGAGAATGTCGCCGGCCGGCGCATCGATATCGGGCAGGCGCACGCGGACGCAGCCCGCGCCCGGCGCTGCCCCCGCGGGGGCGCCCGTGATGCACAGGGCGCGGCGGCCCGCGTCGACGGACACGCGCCCGCCCTGCGCCTCGCAGCGCGCGGCAAACGCGGCCTCCGGGGCGGCGCCTGCGCCGGCGAGCAGATCGGCGGTATCGTACGCGAGCCGGATCGCGTCGCCCTCCGGCCGGCCGAGCCAGCGGGGCTGTTGCGCGGCGCCCATGCAGAGCTCGTCCCACACGCCGAACAGCGCGCCGTCGTTGGGCGGGGCCAGCGAGTACGTGAACGCCGAGTCGGTGAAGCACGCCGCGGCCAGCACGAGCCGGGTGATGCCGGCGGGGAGGGGGGCGGGTTCCCCGGCCTCCATGTGCTTGTGGTTGATGTAGCTGAGGGCGGGCGCGTATCCGTTGGCCTGCCAGAACCGGTGCCGGTTGAGGCCGCCCGCCCAGTCCTCCACCCAGCCGTCGCTGAGATCGGGCCAGCCTTCGCTCTCGATGCCGTTCAGGTAAGCGATGCCGCGCTGGTGGCGGGGGCTATGGCCGTCGGCGAGCACGAGCCGTCCGGGCCCGAGGGCCTCGCGCACCTGGGCCAGGAATTGCTGCACGCCGACGCCGTACACATTGACGCCGTCGACGACGCCCCCATCGGCGTGGCCATCCGCGTCGGCATCGCGGCCCCGGGGCCCGCTGGCGAAGGGGCCGAACTGGAGCACGTCGAATTCGAGGCCGTCGAACGCGGCCAAAGGCCCATCCGGGCCAAACCACCGGGCCAGATCGGCCGTGAGCCGATCCGCGCAGGTGCGGCCGGCCGCGTCGCGCGGGCAGGCGGAGGCGTAGTTGTAGGCCCAGAGCAGGCTCGAGTTCTGGCCCCACGGCCCTTCGGTGACATGCGCCGCGACATGCGCGTGGCCCGCCTCAAACGCCTCCGGGGCGGTGCCGAACGCCCCCCGGCGCACCGTCAGCGTCTTGGCGGCGGGATCGACGGCCACGAGTGCGAGTTGCTCGGCCCGGGCCCAATCGGGCCGGCCCGTCTCGTCGAGCGCGCAGATGGCGAGATCATCGTTGTCGTCGTCGAACCGGCCGATGCCCACGCGGAACAGCGATGGATCGGCTACGTGCACGACGGTTGCCGCGGCGTCGGCGGGTAGATCGGCCGTGAGGGCGCAGCCGTTGTAATAGAGCCAGTGGCCGGCGAAGTAGGGAGCGGTTTCGAACCGGGGATCGCGCGCGTTGCCGTTGAAATGAAGCAGCACGGCCTTGTCCGGGTGCGCCAGCTTGTAGCGGGTGAAGAAGTCGATGTTGCGCCGCGAACGCCCCGGGAGTTCCTCATCGAGGCACTTGCCCATGATGCCGTCGAGCAGGAGAAACGTGGATTCCCAGTCCTCGTATGAAAGGCCCTCACGGGCCGCCAGCGCTTCCGCCCGGCGGAAGTAGAACGCCCGCGGATACTCATCCGAGAGCAGTTTCAGGCCCTCCGGGCCGGGCCCGGCCCATGCCGCAGCCGCCGTCAGCCACGCGCACGTGAGCGCGGCTAGAGCCGCCGCTACGCGCGCCACCCCGTGGCGGCCCGCCATGCCCGTCCGCCTGATGGCCCTGCCGTATCGCATCCGTTCTCCCTTCGTCGACAATTCTTGGCCATTGGCACCGAAGTGGGCGATATCCGCGCCGTTTCCGGCCAAGGATGCCCGTTGTGGGCGCCAAACACAAGCAGGCCTGGACGCGGCTGCCTGTCCGTGTGAATCCATACCGGGCCGATGTATGATGGCCAAGCGCGTCGTTGGCGCTCTGTGCCGTCTATCCCACGGCGTTCTGTGGCGTCAATTCGCTGCGCGGGAGACACGGCCACCCACTGAGAAGGCGACTGGGGCGCGCAGCGTGTGCGCAGCGTTGGAGGAGGACTGGGCCGATGGGCGACGGACAACTACTGAAGCACTATGCGAGTTTCTACGGGCCGGAGGCGGGCCCGTGGAACGTGTCGCCGGAGTGCCTGTACGTCGAGTATCGGATGCGGGCGTTCGTCAAGGCGATCCTCGACGGGCGGCTCGCGGGCGCGGCAAGGGTGCGCGTGTGCAACGTGGGCATCGGCCAGGGCGACTGGGATCTGTTCCTCTCGTACACGCTGGGCGAGCGGGGCGATTTGACGAGCGTGGAGGTGTCGGCCGAGTGCTGCGAGTTGTTCCGGGCGCGCCTGGCGGCCCAGGAGCATCCGCACCCCGTGCACGTGGTGAACGAAGACGTGACGTGCACGTCGTTGCCGCCTGAAGCGTTTGACTTGGTAACCGTCGTCGGCTCGGCCGTGGAGGAATCGGGGGAGGAGTATCGAATGCTGGACGCATGCCTCGCGCTGGTGCGCCCGGGCGGCATCCTTGTATACTCCGACTTCACCAAGTACCGCCCGCTGACTGCGTTCCACCGATACGCGGCATCCCGGCCCGTAGACGTGCTGGATTGTGACGACGCGAGCGATCACGCCGTGCCGTTCTACATCGTGTCGGTGGCGAAGCGCCGGGCGGCCGATGGAGGCGAATCATGAATCTAACGGCATGGGTTTCTGCGGCACTTGTGGCGTTCGGTGCGGCGTCCGGCCCGGCCATCGATGCGGCGCCCATCCCCGACGACGTCCGGGCGCGGCAGATTCAGGATCTCCGGTTCGGCCTGTTCGTATGTTGGTCGTTCAGCACGTTCTCGGGGCAGGAATGGACGCCGACGCACGATAAGGATCCGGCCTTCTTCCGCGCGACGGGCTGCGACACGGATCAGTGGTGCGCCGCCGCCAAGGACGCGGGCATGGGCTACATCCTGTTCCTGAGCAAACACCACGACGGCTTCTGCCTCTGGGACACGGCCACGACGGACAAGAACGTCACCAACAGTCCGCTGGGCATCGACGTGCTGGCCGCGTTGCGCGCGTCGTGCGATCTGCACGGCCTCAAGTTGGCCCTGTACTTCTCCGAGGGCGACTGGAACTGGCCCGGCGCCGTCGACGGCAAGGGCAGATCGGGCGGGACGAACCCCGAGGCGAAGAAGGCGCAACTCGAAGAGCTCTGCACGCAGTACGGGCCCATCGAGTTCTTCTGGATGGATCATGCCGTGGGCACGGGCGGACTCGATCACGCCGAAACGGTGGCGTGGGTGCACCGGTTTCAACCCGACTGCTTCGTCGGATTCAACCACGGCGAACCGGCCGGCCGCCTGTGTCTCCGCGAACGCGGCACGCCCGGGCCGTTGGGCGATCCGGAGGCGTCGAAGTACAACAAGGACGCCGAACGGGATTACAGCGGCTATCTCGTCGCCGAGTTCACGTATCCTATTCTGCCACCCCACGAAGGGGGCGCCCAGTGGTTCTACTCGCTGCCGGAGCACGACGCCCTCTGTCTTCCGGCCGAGGCGATCCATGCCGATTACGTCGGCGCGGTTCGGCACGGGAACATCTTCTCGCTTGACGCCGGCCCGAACTACGAAGGGCGGCTGCGCGACATCGACGTGAAAACGCTCCGCGAGGTGGGCGCCCTGATCCGCGCCGGGGAACACGGGGCCGGCGGCGGCAAGTAGTCCGGGGTTTCACTTCAGGCCGGCAGCCGCGTATGATGGCGCCACCGGCAAGAGGCAACGGGTGCGGCGAGTCTATCCCGAAGGAGGGCACATGAGTTCGAGCCAGCGTCGAACGATCGTCAACCGAAGGGCGTTCCTTGCAGACGCAGCCCGGGCTGCGGGCGGGGCCGCGCTGCTGACGGGGGCCTTGGCCGCGGGCCGCGCCTACAGCGCCCCGGGCCGCAAACCGAACGTGATCGTCATCTACACGGACGATCAAGGCTCGATCGACACGAACCTGTTCGGCGCCAACGATCTCGTCACGCCCAACCTGGACGCCCTCGCCCGGCGCGGCGTCCGCTTCACCCAGTTCTATGCCCCGTCGCCCGTGTGTTCGCCGTCGCGGGCGGGGCTCATGACGGGCCGGTATCCCGTGCGCGCAGGCACGGCGGGCAACTGCCCCTCCGAGGAAGGCCAGCCCGGCATGCCCACCACGGAGATCACCATGGCGGAGATGTTGAAGGCCGCCGGCTACGCCACGGGCCAAGTGGGCAAGTGGCACCTGGGCTATTCGCCGGACACCATGCCCAACGCGCAGGGGTTCGACTACTCCTTCGGCCACATGGGCGGGTGCATCGACAACTACTCCCATTTCTTCTACTGGCGGGGGCCGAACCGGCACGATCTGCACGAAAACGGGGAGGAAGTGTTTCGCGACGGCGAGTTCTTCCCCGATCTCATGGTGGATGCGGCCGGCCGGTTCATCGAACAGCACCGGAATGAGCCGTTCTTCCTGTACTTCGCCATGAATCAGCCGCATTATCCGTATCAGGGCGAGGCCGACTGGCTCGCCTACTACCGCGAGAAGGGCGTCGCCTATCCGCGCGACTTGTATGCCGCTTTCATCTCGACGCTGGACGAGCGGATCGGCGCGCTGCTCGCCAAGCTCGATGAACTCGGCCTTCGCGAAGACACCATCGTCGTGTTCCAGTCCGACCACGGCCACTCCACCGAGGAACGCGCCCATTTCGGCGGCGGGAACGCGGGCCCGTACCGCGGCGCCAAGTTCAGTATGTTCGAGGGCGGCATCCGCATCCCGGCGGCCATCAGTTGGCCCGGCCACTTGCCGGAAGGCGAGGTGCGCGGCCAACTCGGCCACGGCTGCGACTGGCTCCCGACCATCGCCGAGTTGTGCGGCGTGGCCCCGCCCGACACGCACCTGGACGGCGTGAGCCTCGCGCCCGTGGTGAAATCGGCGGATGCGCCGTCACCGCACGGCGCGGTGCATTGGCAGATGGGGCTTGGGGAGAAGGCGCAATGGGCCGTGCGCGACGGGGACTGGAAGCTCATCGGGAATCCGCGGGATACGAGCGGCAAGGCGGAGATCACGGAAAGCGACAAGCTGTTCCTGTCGAATCTAGCCGAGGACATCGGCGAGATGACGAATCTCGCCGGGGATCACCCGGAGGTTGTCGAGCGGCTCCGGCGTCTTCACGAAGAGTGGATCGCGAGTATGTAGTAGACGGGCGGCGTTTCAGACGATTGCATAACGAGGAGAAGAGGCATGTTCATCGAAGGGTTGGTGTTGCTCGGGCTGCTCGGGGCTGAAGACGAGGCGCGGTGGATCGAGCCGCGGTGTACGCCCCTCGAGTGCACGAAGAACGGGCCGTTCGTGCAACTCGACGACGGCGCGTTGCTTGGTGTCGACGGGAACGTCCTGTGCCGGAGCACGGACGGCGGCAAGACATGGGCCAACGAGGGATCCGTCATCGATCCCGACATGGACATGCGGCACGTCGGCCATACGGGGCAGATCCTGCGCACCAAGGCCGGCACCCTCGTTGTTCTCTTCCTCGATCTGGCGAAAATCCACTTCAAATGGAATCGGGAAACCCACGGCCCCGAGCCGGACTGCCATCTCGCCCTGTTCGCCATCCGCAGCACCGACGGCGGCGCGACCTGGACGGACAAGCAGCAGTTGCTCGGGGGATACAACGCGGATTTCATGGGCTTCATCCAGTTGACGAGCGGCCGGCTTGTCATGGTGTGCGAACACCTCGTGCCGGAACTGCGCCGGTGGGTGTCCACCTCGTTCGTGTCGGATGACGACGGCGCCACCTGGCAGGCGGGCAACTGGATCGATCTCGGCGGCCACGGCCATCACGACGGGGCCGTCGAGCCGGCGTGTATCGAGTTGAAGGACGGCCGCGTCATGATGCTGATCCGCACCTGCCTCGATCGCGTGTGGCGCGCCTACTCGGAAGACGGGCGCTACTGGCGCGAACTCGGGCCTACGGAGATCGCCGCGTCGAGCGCGCCCGGCTGGCTGTGCCGGCTCGCGAGCGGGCGAATCGCCTACGTGTACAATCCGCTGAAAGGCGAGGACATGGCCGAGGCGCCCCGGAGCAACTCCGCGGATCCCACCTGCGAGTTCCCGGCGTCGTGGTTCCGGGGTGAGCTTCGAATCGTGTTCTCGGACGACGACGGGAAGACGTGGGGCGAGTCGAAACTGCTCGCCCGGCACACGGGCGGCCAACTGGCGTATCCCTACATGTTCGAGCGGACGCCGGGTGAACTGTGGATCTTCACGCGCTACACGTTCGACGCGGCCCACAAGCCCGCGCCGCCCCTTCAGATCGCCATTCAGGAGAAGGACTTCCAGTAGAACACTGTAACCGAGGAGAAGCGCCCTATGTCCGCATGTATTTGTTGTTTCCCGCTGGCCGCGTTTTGCCTTGTGGCCGCGGCCCAGTCCGGCCCGGAACTCATCGTCGACATCGACGTCAACGACGAGGTGTACATCCGCACAGATCGCGTCATGACGGCGGCCGACGTCGAGGAACTCGTCGACAACCTCCATCGCGCGGGGTGCACCACGATCATCGTCCGGGCGGGGTATCTCGGGTTGCTGCCGTATCAAACGGAGCTGTCGTATCCCATGCGTTTCGATCCGGAGCACGCCCGGGAGCACGCCTTTTCCATGGTCGGCGATGTCGAGCAGTACATCGCCACGTGCACGGCCAACTGCGCGCGTTACGCCGAGTTCATCGACGCCGTCAACCCGCCGAAGGCCTTCATCGACGCGGCCCATGCCCGGGGCATGAAGGCCATTGTGTGGCTCGACATCTTCGACGAGTTCTATCCCGGCTACCGCTCGAAGTTCCTCGAAGAACATCCCGAGTGCCGCTGGTGGTCGCGGGATGGCGAGCGCGCCATGCCCGGCCTGCTGAGCTATGCCTTTCCCGAGGCGCGCGCGTTCCGGGTTGCACAGGCCCGCGAACTGCTCGATCTCGGCGCCGACGGCATCCACTGCTCGACATCGGCCCACCTCCGCCACATGCCCAACGTGCACACGGTGGATTACTACGGCTATGAACAGCCCGTCGTGGACGCGTTCAAGGAGCGCTACGGCGTCGACATCCGCACCGGAGACTTCGACGTCGAGAAGTGGCACGACGTGAAGGGCGACTTCATGGTGCAGCTCTACCGCGATCTCGCGGGGCTCTGCCACGGCCGCGGCAAGGAGCTCTGGGTAGGCCTGCAACTCGGGCGATACACGCAGTTGTGCGCCGATCCCCATTTCAGCACCCACGCCGTGGCCCGGTATGCCAACCATTGGCAGGCGCTTGTCGACGAGGGCATCGCGGACGCGTTCATCGTCGGCGACTACGAGCAGGTGAGCGTGCCCACCCATCCGTATTGGACGCTGAAAACCGACATCGAGCTTGGCGAGGGCGAAAACCTGTATCAATGGGCCGCGCGCACCTACCAGCCGCACTGCAAGGGCAAGGTGCGCCTCTTCACGTTCACGGAATGGCTCAACAGCGATCCGGCCAAGCTCGAACCGCGCATGAAGGACTTCGCCCGCTGGACGAAGGACAACGGATTCGACGGCGTCGACGTGCACGAAGCCATGAACTTCGAACGCGAGACGAACTGGCCCATCCTGGCCCGATTCAAGGCCTGGCTCGACGGCGCACCGATGGATGCAAGCGCGCCCGGCGGGCAGTAGTTGCGGTTCCGACCGTTGTTCGCGCCGGCGTTCGAGGAGGAGACGTGGCAGACGCTCCGAAGTGGCAATACGATGAACTGCGGCATGCCGGCGTGGACTACGCCGATGCGGCGGTGGCGCGCGCATACGACGAGAAGCATGGCCGGTTCCGCGATTACGAGGCACAGACACAGGGCATCCTGGCCGCGCTCGGCGTCGGCAGCGAGGCCACCATCATCGACATGGGGTGCGGCACGGGCGCATTCGCCCTCGCCGCGGCCCGCCGGTGCCGCAAGGTGTACGCGGTGGACGTGTCCCCCGCCATGCTCGACTGCCTGAGAGAGAAGGCCGCCGCCGCGGGCGTGGCGAACGTCGAGTGCCACCAGGGCGGATTCCTCTCCTATGAGCACGCCGATCCGCCCGTCGACGCCATTGTGTCCGTGGCCGCCCTCCACCACCTGCCCGATTTCTGGAAGCTGGTGGCGCTCCGCCGGCTGGCCCGCATGCTCAGGCCCCACGGGCGAGTGTATCTCTTCGACGTCGTGTTTCCCTCCGCCGTCGACGATTACCGCCCGGCCTTCGACCGCTGGATCGCATCGGCCCGCGACGCGCTCGGCGCGGACTTCGCCGAAGAGGCCGAGACACACATCCGCGATGAATACAGCACTTGCGACTGGATCATGGAGGGCATCCTCGAACGGGCCGGATTCGTCATCGACGACAAGCAGGAGCCGGACACGTTCCTCGCCGCGTACGTGTGCAGCCGGAGGCCCGGGGAGTAACCCAGCGGGCGATGCGCGGGCGGCCCGCGTTGTTCACACCTCTTGCGCCGGCGCTTTC
Source organism: Candidatus Hydrogenedentota bacterium (assembly GCA_016934125.1). Taxonomy (GTDB): domain Bacteria; phylum Hydrogenedentota; class Hydrogenedentia; order Hydrogenedentales; family SLHB01; genus JAFGTL01. Next base: position 2,878 of record JAFGTL010000530.1, on the reverse strand, counting down.
TCGGGTTTGAAGAAAAGGGCCAAGACCACGGCGATGACGAGGGCGAGGGCGGCGGACGTCAGCCAGAACAGCCGGAAATCGATGGTGCCGTCGTGGGAGAAGAACTGGGCGGTCTTCCCGGCGAAGAGGTTGCCGGCGAGGTTGCCGAAGCCCGCGATGAGGATGTTGAACAGTTGCTGGGCGCCGGCCCGGTTCTGTTTCGAGCAGTTCTGATCGACGTAGATGTAGGCCACGGCGAAGAAGAAGGCGTAGCACACGCCGTGCGTCGGGATGACGACGAGCACGAGGGGCGCGTATCCCGCGGCGAACACGAGGCATCGGACGATCTGCGCGGCGACGCCGATGACGAGGGCGCGTTTCACGCCGAGCCGGGCCAGGCATACGCCGAGGCCGGCCATGACGAACATCTCCCCGAACTGGCCCATGCTCATGGCCGGCATGATGTGGCTGTCGGCAAGCCCGATCTGACTGAGGAACGGGCTCATTCCGTAGTAGTAGAACTGGTGGACGACGGCGTTCAGGAAGGTGAGCGCGCACAGGAGCAGCAGGCTCGGGCGCAGGAACAGGGCGAAGGTGTCGGACGGGGCGATGCGCCGCGCGCGATCCCGCTCCACCTGGGATTTCGGGAGCGTGAGCGCGTATGCGGCCAGCACGCAGGAGGCAATGGCCGACAAGACGAGGGCCTGAGGAAGGCGGCTGTCGTGGACGCCCGTGCCGCCGCCCCGCAGCCAGAGGTAGCCGAACGTCCAGCCGACCACCACCCAACTGACGGGGCCCCACATGCGGATGCCGCCGAAGTCGCGCTGCGCGTCCGTGACATGGTGGAAGGTGACTGCGTTGGTGAGGGCGAAGGTGGGCACGAACACCATGCCGTGGCAGAAGTACAGGATGAGAAACGGCCAGAATTCCTTCTGGTAGAAGAGGGCCAGCATGCAGGCCGCGGCGATGAAGTGGTTCACCGCCAGGAGCCGTTCGGCGGCGAGCAGGCGATCGGCGATCCGCACCATGATGAAGGGTGCGAGAATGGCCGCAATGGCCGGCATGGCCATGATCACCCCTACCTGGAACGGCTCGAACCCGAGATGGTTCTTCAGGTAATGGCTGATGACGGGCAGAAAACACCCGTTCACGAAGTACTGAAGAAACATCATCGCCGACAGACGCGCTTTGATCGAATGCGACATGGAAGTCCTTGTGCGCTGTTGCTCGTGAGGCGCCGCTGCCCGCGGGCCGCGGCAGGCCGGGCTAGCGGTTCAACCCCTCTTCGTACGCCGCGGACACGGCGATGGCGTCGCCCAGGGCCTCCGTGAGGGGATCCGCGTCTTCGGAACAGAAGCCCAGATGGCTGTGGCGGCGCCAGCCCTCGGCATACGCGAACCGGCGGGTGCCCTCCGGGAGCGCAAGATCCTGCCGCGCCATCTCGCCCACCTCGCGGCTCATGTTCTCCATCGTGATGAGGTAGCTGTCCAGCCCCTGGCTCGTGTCCAGCCATTCCTTCTGGCTGGTGTGGCACGCGAGGGCGGCCCGCTTCCGCTCGATGACGGATGAGATGTCCACATACTGGCCGGCGTGCACCCGGCGCCGCAGCCCGTCGCGAAGCCCATAGGGCAGCGCATGATACAACGTGACCTCGTCGGTGATGGTCGCGCGGGGCGGATCCGTCTTGTAGTTCAGCATCCCCCGGTAGAACGCCGCCGACACCGCAAGCCGGCCCGCATTCATGTGGTCTTCCATGTAGTCCTCGGGGGGTTGAACAAGCATAATGCGCGGTTTGATCGAGCGGATCACCGCGCAGAGCGCCCGGCAATCCGTGCGATCGTAGAAGATATCGAGATCATCCACCAGGGGCTCGTGGAACACCGCCCCGAGTGCCGCGGCCGCCTCGCGGGCCTCCTGCGTCCGCTTGGCCACGATGGCCTCGCGCGTATCCACCGCCGTGCCCATCGAACCGTTCGCCACGTTCATGTAATGAAGCTCGTATCCGGCCTCGCCGAGCAGAAGCATGGTGCCGCCCATCATGAACTCGACATCGTCGGGATGCGCCGCTACCGCAAATGCCACCGGGTTCGACATGCCGTCTCCTTCTCCCCGCTGGGGATGCTCTCCTTCACGCGCCCGGCCCAATCGCCTCTGTCCGCGCGGAATGGCGTATGGTTGCGCCTCCGCCACCCCGAATTCAAGTCGGGAGCCCGTCGGGGCGAGTCCCGCGCGGGCGTGATACCGCCTTCCGGACGCGCCCGGAAGTTGAAAAACCCGGCCGGAATGATGTAGAGTATTTCGGCTTAGACGCCAATCCCCGGTAGCTCAGTTGGTAGAGCGGGTGGCTGTTAACCACCAAGTCGCAAGTTCGAGTCTTGCCCGGGGAGCCAAAATCAACCTGGCGAACTTTTTTCGCCAGTCCAAGTTGACGGAAACGCCCGACCAGGAACCTGGCCGGGCGTTTTCATATCCCGTTGGTGTCAAAGGGTTACGGCGTTCCCGCCACCCGCCCCGGCGCTCTCTATTCCACAGGTGAGATTCCGGGGTCCGAAAGCAACCATCACGGTTGCTCCCGTTGGCCGGAAAAGCGGCCGCGAACTCTCCGACTCTCTCGTGAACAGCCCTCGCCCAGTTGACAGACCCGTTCGCACCGGGACCTACTGCCATTTTGAACTCATGTCGGGTAGAGTATCAGTCGGAATGGATGAAAGGAGCCGACTATGGACCTGGACCTGGGCATGGACATGTGGAAGTACTTTGGCATCACCCACACTGACCACACAATCATGGACCCCTTGAGCCTGGAAAAGACCCAGGAGCTCGTGAGTCTCCTGCGGCTGCCGAATGGTGGGCGCGTCTTGGACGTGGCCTGCGGTAAAGCAGAGTTCCTCTGCCTCGT
>JAFGTL010000529.1 GCA_016934125.1 Candidatus Hydrogenedentota bacterium | reverse complement strand
CAGGTAGTGGCCGCGCTGTGGGACGCCTTCACCGCGTGGAGCGGCATATGACGGTTCGGCTGGACAGGTTGATCGGCTGCGTATGCGGGATGGGCCTCTTGGCGCTCGGGGCTTGGGCAGGCACCCTGCGCATCGTGAGCCCCGTCGTCGAGGACGGCCAGATCCTGGTGCCGGTGGCCGTTCAGGGGGACGTGGCGGACGGGGTGGCGGCGCTCGATTTTCTCCTGAACTACGATCCCGGCGTGCTGGAGCCCGTGGGCGTGTCGGCCGGCTCGGCCGCGGTGGCCGCGGGCAAACAGGTTCAGGGCAGTCTGACAAATCCGGGCCAGTACGTGGTTGTCATGCTGGGCATGAACCAGAGCGCCGTCCGATCCGGCGAAGTCGTGAATGTCACCCTTCGCCAAGTGGGCCAACCCGACAACGGCCGCTCGGACCTCAGTATCAGCCGCACGACCTTGGCCTCGCTTGATGCCGTCGAGATCCCCTCCGAAGGCAGTTCCGCGACGTTGTCTCTGAAGGCCGCCGATGAAGACGACGGCGACACGGACGGCGAGGAAGAAGGCGAGTCCGAGGGCGACGCCGACGAGGGAGACGCCGGTGTGCCGGGCGTGACCACCCCGTCGGCCACGGACGGGCTTGACGCACCGACGGCCGGAGGGCCGGGCGTGGCCTCGGTGGCCGTTCCCAAGAGTCCCGTCACTACCGCGCGACTTACCGGCGGCGAGGAGCCTAAGGCCGCCCCCGGCCTCGATTTGTCCCGCCTCCACGCCGCTTCGCGACTTGCCGCAGAAAGACGCGCTGCCATTCGATCCCCGGGCGTCGCCGCCCCGGCCCACCGGGATGCCGTCCTGGCTGCCGGCGACGAGCCGCTGCCGGTGCCTTCCCCTCCGGAAAGCGCGGCCCGCGATGGCGAGGGACGGCCCGCCGATGGCCGCGAGAAACCGGCCGCTGCGGGAGGCCCTGCCGCGGCCGGCGCCGTGGGCGCCGGGCCCGCGCCCCCTCCTGCCGCAGAACGGCGCGGGCCTGATGCGGGCACGGCCGGCCCTCAAGAGCCCGGCCCGTCGCGATGGGCCGTTGTCGCGGGGGTCGGCGTGGGCGTGCTTGCCTTGTGTCTGTTCCTGTTCCGGCGCCGTCTGTTCAGTTGATCGGCTCCGAAGCGAGACGGCGGTAGACGCCGGCCAGGCGTTCGGCGCTCTGCGCCCAGGTGAACGTCCTCGCGCGACGTTCCGCGGCATCGAGCCGGGCCCGGGCCTGTTCCGGGTGGTCGAGCACCTCGGCCAACGCCGCCTCGATGGACTCGACGTCGTTCGGATCGACGAGGAGGCCCGTGTCGCCCACCACCTCGGGCAAGGCGGACACGTTGGACGTGATCACGGGCACACGCGAGGCCATGGCTTCGAGCACCGGCAACCCAAACCCTTCGTAGCGGGACGGATACGCGCACGCCACAGCGCCGCGCAACAGCGTCAGGGCATCCCGGCGCGAGAGGTATCCGGCGGTGACGACGTCGCCGGCCGGCGAGCGCGCATCGCGCACGCAGGCGGCTTCGATGGCCTCGTAGATGGGCCCGCTGAGCCAGCCGGGCTTGCCGACGAGGAGCAATTGCGGGTAGTCGGTACGGCGCCGGCGTATCCGGGAATAGGCGTCCAGTAGCGCGGGGATATTCTTGCGCGGTTCGATGGTGCCGAGGTGAATGAGGTAGTCCCGGTTGACACCCAGCCGGTTCTTGAGGGCCGCCAGCGCCTCGTTGTCCAACGGGCCGTCGAATTCGTCGAGACAGATTCCGTTCGGCACGTGGTGGATGCGTTCCGGGGCGACGTCGAGCAGTTCGATGAGGTCGCGCCGGCAACTCTCGGATACGGCGATGAAGGCGTCGCCGCGCCGGGCGCATTGCCGCAGCAGGGCGGTCTGGAGGCGCACGTTGCGCGCCGAATGGGTATCCGGCACGCGGAGGACGGAGAGATCGTGAACCGTCACGAGACGCCGGGCGCGCCGGGTGGCGGGGACTTGGTGGGAGAGGTTGTGGGCGATGTCGACCTCGCCGGAGAACCACTCGATGGGGGGCCAGTCGAGCCACGACCACAGGAAGTAGCGGATCAGGCCGGCGTGGGGGAGCACGACGCGGCGCGTGAAGGCGTCCGCTACGTCGTGCAGGGCGTCCTCGCCGCCCCGGGGGCGCGTGGCGACGAAGCGGAAATCGAATTCGTCGCCCCGGGCGAGCAGGGCGCGCACCTGGTATGCGGCCGCGTAGCCCACGCCGGTGAGTTGCGCCTCCATGACGCAACTGAGGTCAAGCGCGATCCGCAATCGTCCCACTGGGGTGCACTCCGAGATCTCAGAACCGTACCGTACACGCCCACAGGGGCGTTTCAACGTGCGTGTCCACGCATACAGCGCCGGCCGGCGGAAGGACGTGCCGTCTGCGCTTCCGGCCTTGGCTCCGGCTACAGATCCACAACGCCGCGGAAGAAATCGCGGCGCTTCCTGAATTCCGCTGCTTCTTCGGCGTCCAGGCCGGCCAAGGGCCCCTTGCCGCGCGCCCCCATGGCTTCCCAGGCATCGAGGATCTCGTCGAGCGAGCGTCCTTCTCCTTGCACCATGCCCAGCACCCGGGCGGCCAACTCCGCGGCACGCAGTTGAACCAGATCCGAATTGCCGTGGAGCAGTTTCTGGAGGATCACCTTCTTGACGGTTTCCTCGTCGAGTCGATCCGCCTCGATGGTGGCCAGATCGTGTGTCTCGCTCTTGTGTTCCAGAGCCGGCGCCATAGGATTCTGGAGGGCCTTGAGACACTGCATCCGGCCTTGATTGATGTCGTGGTCGCCCGGGAACCGCTCCGCAAGCGAGGAGAAGATCGCCAGGGCCTCGGCGTACCGCTT
>JAFGTL010000528.1 GCA_016934125.1 Candidatus Hydrogenedentota bacterium | reverse complement strand
TCCTCGGGGCGGGCCTCAGCCGCAAGCGAGAATCCAAAGAGCCCGAGCGACACAAACCTGTCGAAATCCTCGGCGAAGCACAGAAGCTTGATGATGCCGCCGAAGTCTGCCTGCGGAAGCCCTTCGAGGTCGTGGTTCTCGACATGAGCCACACGCTTGTCTCGTAGTACCTTGACAGCATCGAGTGCGTCGCCGAGGGCGTTGTTCTTGCGCTCTCCTGAACAGCCCGGACATTCCTGCTTGAAGTACTCAAAGACGAGTTGTGCCGCAGTCAGCTCTGCATCGGGCTGACAGATGTCAAACGCGGGCTCTATACGCTGCCGGATGAACTCGTGAAGCTTGGGGATACTGTTGAGCGGCGTCACCTCTTGCCAATCACAGGTATCCTCAATCTTCGCCAAGGCGCTGGGAACGCTGTAGTTTGGGTAACTCTTGTTCGGCTTCTCGAATAGGTTGCATACAGACAGTATCAGTGCATCGCGTGCGTGACGCTGAATCACTCCGAACAGATGGTTGAAGTTCCTGCCTTGCAGGGCTTGGGCTGCCTCTGCGCTCGCCGCGTAGACTCCGAGCGCCTCGTGGGCCAACCAGATCTCCACCGAGATTCTTCCCAAGATACTGGTGAGCTGCTCGCTGGACATGTCTGCTCCTCGCCGCGTTGTATCCCTCTACTCCTCCGCTCTTCCCGCGTGTGCGCGTTTCGGCAGGAAGGCGAGAATGAGTTCTTTTCGGGCGCGATAGCCTTTACCGGCTCTCTCGAGAAGCCCGGCCTCCACGAGGGCGTTGAGGTCGCGGGCGAGCGTCTTCTCGGTGCGGGCGGTGTAGGCGCGGGCGAGCCGCGTGCTGATGTCGGGAATGTCTTCGGCAGGCACGGTCTCCGCACGCCGCGAAAGATCGAGCACGAGACGCCTGCGTCGCACCTGCGAGGCCGAGGTCTTGTCACGAAAGAACTCATGGACGTAATTGCGCCACGTGACGTCCCATTGCTGCTGCCAGATGGCATCGAGTTGCTGGGCCAACCCATCGAGCAGTCCCCGCACGGCATACGACACGAAGGGCAGTACATCGCCGCCCGAAGTGCTGGCCGTGTCAAGCTGCCGGTAATACTCCGTCTTCGTCAGGTTGTAGTGGTTGCTCAGGAGGTGGGCCGACGCAGTGGGCACGCCCGCCGCAAGCAGGATCTGGAACTCGAGAAGCCGGGCCGTGCGGCCGTTTCCGTCGCCGAACGGGTGGATCCACGCCAGATACAAGTGCGCGAGTACTGCCTTGATGATGGCATAGGCGATATCCAGGCCCTCTACTGGTTCGAACTGTTCGCCGTTGAGCCAGTCGGCGAGCTTTCCTAAGAGAAATTCGCAGTCTTCCGCAGGTGCACCGCGATAGCGCCCCACGACAACCGAATGGCTACGCAGTTCCCCCGGCACGACGTCCTCGTCCAGTTCGAGGCCGGCCAGCACGGTTCGATTGAGGGCGCGGATGCCGTCCAGCGAGATCGGGGCCGGCTCGCCTTGCGCCATGGCCTCCCAGAGGGCATTGCATGCGGCGATGACGTTCGCGACTTCTTGTTCGAGATACTTGCGGGAGGGCGGCAGTTCCAGGGCGCCATCGAGGTGCTCGCGAACCTCCTCCTCGGACAGCGTATTTCCCTCGATGGCCGTGGTCGCACGCGCGCCCTTGGCCAGATACACCTTGTAGAGTTCCCGGGCTGTGGCGGGACGTAAAGGCGCCTTGGCCACGTGCTCGCACTTGGACTGGCATTCGCCAAGCATGATCCAGAGGCGGGGCGAGGCTTCAGCCAGGTTCGCCGAGAACGTCAGCCACGGATGTGTCTTCTCAAATGTCCGCATAAATGTCCAACGCAATTACTTGATTTACCGTTGTTTACATGTATTTTGGGCATAGAAATGTCCATGTTTCAGAACAATTATCCCACAGTTCTATCCGCCCGTCAAGCCCGTCCCGGTTGATCCGGTGGGGCACCGGCAGTAGCATGGCGGATGCGGGCGGCGCGGGCATGGGCGTGTGTGGGAGGCCCGCAGGGAGGAGGCGGAGGTGGCGCGCATGGATCGGCGGGGGTTTCTGAGGCGGGTGGCGGCCGGGGGCCTGGGTATGGCGGCGGCGGGCCGGATGGCGCGGGCCGCGGAAGGCGCAACCGGCGCGGCGCCGGGCGGGGATCGGGCGCCGGGCGGGGATCGTCCGCAAGGCGGGGATCGTCCGCAAGGCGGGGATCGTCCGCAAGGCGGGGATCGTCCGCAAGGCGGGGATCGGCCGCCGAACGTGCTCTTCATCCTCACGGATGACTTGGGCTGGGGCGACCTCGGGTGCTACGGCAACCGGATCGTCAAGACGCCCTGTATCGATCGCCTCGCATCGGAAGGGCTCCGATTCACCAACTTCTACGTGAACGCGCCCGTCTGTTCGCCGACGCGCGCTGGATTCACCTCGGGCCTGTTCCCGTCGCGGCTCGGCATCCACGGCCACTTCGCGACGCACGAGTTGAACGCGAAACGCGGCATGCCCGACTCGATGGATCCGGGCGTGCCGACGGTGGCCGACATGTTCCAGGCGGCGGGCTACGCGACGGGCCACATCGGCAAGTGGCACATGGGCACCGTGCCCGCCCAGGAATACGGCTTCGCCGAATCGCGCACGTTTGCGGGCGGCGGCCCGTTTGCGTGGGAGGGCCGCGAGAATTTCTGGCGCCACTCCTCCGAGTACATCGTCGACGACGCGATCCAATTCCTCGAAACCCACCGCGACGAGCCCTTCTACCTCAACCTGTGGACGTTCCACCCCCACGCGCCCCTCGATCCTTCCGAGGAACACATGGCGCCCTACGCCCGGTTCAACGACAAGCGCCTGTCCGGCCGGTTTACCACCCCCTTCGGCGTGTTCTACGGCACCGTCACCGAGATGGATCGCCACCTCGGCCGGCTCCTCGACAAGCTCGACGAACTCGGCCTGCGCGATAACACCATCGTCGTGTTCTCGAGCGATAACGGCCCCGAGGACATCCATCTCCGGGAAACGGCCCACAGCGGCGTCGGCAGCCCGGGCCCGTTCCGCGGCCGCAAGCGCAGCCTCTACGAAGGCGGCGTGCGCACGCCCTTCATCATCCGGTGGCCCGGTAAGACGCCCGCTGGCCAGGTGGATGGCACCACCGTGTTGAGCGGCGTCGACTTCCTGTCGAGCGTGAGCCGCCTGGCGGGCGTGCCCGTGCCCGGCGATCTGCGCACCGACGGCGAGGACTTGTCCCGCGCGCTCCTCGGCGAACCCACGGCGCGCACCAAGCCGCTGTTCTGGGAGTTCCGTTCGCGCGTGCTCGGCGATCCCATCAACCGCAACCCCATGATGGCCGTGCGCGAGGGCGACTGGAAACTGCTCATGAATCCCGATCGAAGCCGGTGCGAGTTGTACAACGTGCCGGCCGATCCCATGGAGGTGGACAACGTGGCCGGGGCGCACGCGGAGCGGGTGGATCGCCTGGCGGGCATGCTGCTCGACTGGCACGCCGGCCTGCCCGAAAGCCCCATCGAACCCGAGGCCGGCGTCAACACCTATCCCTGGCCGAAGTAGCCGCGGCCCACGAGGCGAGCGATGGGCCTATACAAGAGAGCGATCCGGCCGCTCCTGTTCCGCATCGAGGCGGAGCGGATGCACACCCTCGCCACCCAGGCGAGCCACACCGGCGCCACCCCGCTCAACCCAACTCAGACTGGCCTCTCGCTCTCGTAGTCCTGCCAAGCACCAGGTTGTTGGGGAAGCCGTGGCGAAAACCGTCTTGACGAGAACCTCTGTGAGTGGTACGTTACTGAATAGCCCAGACTCGGTGGTGAAACGGGCGGTTTCGGGGCCGGGAGCGTTCCGGAGAGGGGCGACGGATGGGCTCGCAGGCACAACGCACGTGGCGCGCAATCCGGTGTCACCCATCAATAACGGTGGCCATCTGCGCGGTTGTGTCCGCGGGATCCTGTCCGGGACTGGCCTCCGATAGCGCTGCATTTGCGGTGGGCGGCGGGATCTCGCCATCCGGTGACGCCTTGGCGTCTATCCTCCAACGAACAAAGGTCCTGTTGCGCGAGGCCGAACTGGATCCTTACGAAGCAGAAGCCTTGTGGGCCTGTGCCGAGGAACTGTGCCGCCATGTCCGGGAAGCGCCCGGCGACTCCGCCGTGTGGGCTGCGGCCCAGCGGATCTTGCGCCGGTTCGCGGACGATTCCGGCAACGACGTCGGCCGTGCACTGGGTGCGCGCCTGAGATTGGGCGAGATCTGTGCAGGGGCGGGCAGAACACGCGAGGCGGAGGACTACTTCATCGGCGTACGGCGCTTGGGCCGCACGCTGACGAATGAGGAGCGGGCCGCCCTGGGAAGCGTCTTCGATGAGGCCATGCAGACTGCGATGTATGCCGTGGTCGGCCTCTATGACACCGCCTACGACGCCGGGCGGCCCGGGCTTCAGCGGTTGCTGGCAAAGGCCGCCGGGGACGCGGAATTGACGGACTTGGTTCGAGCGCGACTGGGCGAACTCGACGAGTACGTGAACCGAGTCCTGGACGGCTATGCGATGGAGTTCCTGTCGGATGACACGCTCGAGTTCTAGCTGGGCCGAACGAACCGCTGCCTGGGCACCGTGGTAGAACGCAAGGGAGACGTGTGATGGCTAGAGACAGCCGAAGTCAACGGATCGCGGGACTTGTTGCGGGGCTTCTTGTCTTGTCCTGTGTGGCCCTTGCCGATGACACGTACACGTGCCCGCCCTGTCCGGAGGGCGACATCAGCCCGGGGGCCGCTTTCGTTGTCCGGCCGGGCCAGACCAAGACACTCGGCACGGCCAACTGCGAGGACATGGACACGAGGGACTACACCTACGGCTCGGAACTCGTGGCGGACTCGTTCGAGCGCTGGTGGACGGATTCGGCGCCTCCGGACGAGGCCGATCGGTATTTCAAGAGCGCTTCACACACGGCGCCTCCTACGGAAGGCGAGAACCGGATCGGCACGTTCTCCGTGGGACTCTACATCTACGATCTGCGGGCCTATGACCACCTCCGGCACGACGGCAAGGGCTCAGCCACGCCGGAGGCGTACAAGAAGGGCGTCCAGAACGGATACCGCGTGGACGGACTCTCGTACACGGTCATTGTGCCACGGACGACAAACGGCTATTTCCGGGGCGTCTATGCGGCAAGCGCCTACGGGTATCTTGGTTCCCAGTTCTACAAGAAGTTCAAACATGTAAGCTACCCGAGTTTCGACTGGACGGGTGTCACCATGCGCGAATACATTACCATCGCGCAGGACAATCTTGCCTGGTTGAATCCGAATCCGAGTCCGAGTTCCGACTATATTCTGCTCACCGAAGACGAGGCGCGCAGCATCTGCAACAACGCCACGGGAAACGACCCCCTGACCCACACCACCCACCGCGGCATCACCGGATGGTGGTGGGACCGGCACGACAACCACGGAATCGACCCAGCCGATTACGATAGCATCAAGCAATGGTTTGCAGGCGGCAAGACGCGCGGCAAGATCGTCATCTTCCAGAAATTCGTTCTCAGCAACAACGCGTTCAACACCGATCCCGATTCCGACGGGTATGTGGGCGCCAGCGCCATCATTCCCAACACGAAATGGCCCGTCGACCACTGCACCAACGCCCTGAGGATCGACTACTACTTCTACAAACTCGGCGTCCGCGACAACTACACCTACAATCCCGCGATCGGCAAGATTGCACATTGCGTGCCGGCCATCGGGAGCGAGAAAGACGTCTACAATATCGAATCCTGGGATGGCGACGGCTATCCGGACGTGAAGAATTACCCGGATCCCATTACGCCGTACCATGAACCCTTGGAGTGAGCGCGTCGTATTCATAGGAGGACGGGCATGCCGGCGCGGCCGTGCGTCGATCGAAGCCACGGGCGGGACGTCCGGATGGGTTGCCCCGGCACGAGGAGGCCGACCATGAAGACGTCAGTCGTTGACAGAGTCCTGAGGGGGGGGTGCGCGATCGCGACGGTGGTCGGCGCCGTTGCGGCTGCCGGATACGCCGCGGCACAGGCCGGGCCGGGCGATCCGATGGCCCAGCGGCTCCGGGATCCCATCCTCCTGAAAGGGGCCGCCCCCAACCTGGTTCAGGAGGAGAACACCGTCGTCTGGGACTTGGGCGACGGGCGACGGACGGTGTTTCACAACGCCCGGATCGAATCGACGCCCGAAGGGAACCTGCGCGTACTGGCCGAGAGCCGAACCACCGAGCCGGACGGCGTCACGAGCTCGCTCAGCGCCCCCGTCACCATTCCACAGGAGACGGTGACGCCGTACGCGGTCTGGTGGGACTTACTGAGCCGGGAGGGCGTGCCGGTCTCCTATGAATGGGCGGCCGTCGACGCCGGCCGGGCCGGAAAGCCGGAGCCCAATATCCGCGCATTTTCGGCCGAGCCCGGCGAGACGGTGCGTTCCGTGCTGAAGCGGCTCACTGACGAGGCCGGGGGCGGCGTCGAAGTCCGCGATGTGTCCGGCGTTCCTTGGTTGGCGTCCGCTCCGGATGCCGTGCCTACGGAGAGCCTTCTCGACGTGCCCATCACGCTCAGCGTGTCCGGCGTGTCCTCCTGGGACGCGGTCAAAGCCGTCGTACGCAGCGTCAACGCCACGCCCGGACTGGCCCGGCCCCTGGCGTTGAGCGCCCAGTTCTATCAGGCCTTCACCAGGCCTCCCGCCGCCTTGACTGAGGAACGCACGGTGTCCCTGGCCGTGGTCGATACGCCCGCCCGGGAGGCCCTCGGCGCCATTGCCGCGCAGGGGCCGGTCGCGCTGGCGTTCCACTACTACAACTACCATCCGCCGCAGCCACAAGACGGCCCCATCGGCCCGGGGCGGTTGACGCTGTATGCCTTCGCGCGAGGGGAGACGCCGGCGAAACGAGGCGATCTCGCCCCGGAAGAGGCCGAGTGGTGGCGGGCGGAATTAGCCGAAGCCAATGCCAACCCGTAGGGAGAACCGGAATGCGTCATGAGTCACCGGCCAACGGCGCGACTGCGCGCAACGCCGGCAAAGGAACGCCAATGGACACCTATGTGCCGCCCGAGATAGAGAGTTTCGACGAAAACGAATTCACCTCCGACGACGTTCTCGCTCTTTGCTCCTGCGAAAACACATGATTCGCTGAGGCGCCGCTCGTCCTCGTCGCCCGCGACACGAAGACAGGGCACGCGGAACGCGTCTGTCAGGGGGGCTCTCCGTCGTGCGACGCCCGGACACGACGTGGCCCGGGAAGGGCACGGACGCCAGCGCAAATCGGCGCGCCAACACGACGAATGAGGATGCCCATGGGCCTATACACGAGAGCGATCCGGCCGCTCCTGTTCCGCATCGAGGCGGAGCGGATGCACACCCTCGCCATCCGCGCGAGCGAACTCGCGGGCCGCACCCCAGTCCGCGCCTTGCTCGCCCGGCGGTATGCCGTGGCCGATCCGCGCCTGGCCTGCCGCGTGTGCGGCATCGATTTCGCCAACCCCATCGGCTTGGCCGCCGGCTACGATAAGAGCGGCCGCGCCGTGCCGTTCCTGGCCGCGCTCGGGTTCGGTTTCGTCGAGATTGGCAGCGTGTCGGCCGATCCCTCGGATGGCAACCCGCGCCCACGGCTGTGGCGCCTGCCCGAGGCCCGCGCCATCATCGTCAACTACGGCCTGCCCAACGACGGCGCCGACGCCGTGGCGGCGCGTCTGGCGCGGACTTCCGTGCCCGTGCCCCTCGGCATCAACATCGTGAAAACCAACCGGCTCCGCGTCGAGCCCGACGACGCCATCATCGACGACTACATCCGCTCCGTCGGCGTGCTGAAAGAGTCCGGCGACTACCTCGCCCTGAGCCTGAGTTGCCCGAACACCGAGACGGGCCGCGAGTTCTTCACCGAACCCGCCCGCGTCGTCGAACTGCTCGAACGCGTGTCCGCCCTCGCCATCGCGCGCCCCTTGTTTCTCAAGATATCGCCGCTGGGCGGTGTGGGCGCCCTCGAACGCCTCCTCGAAGCGGTGGATGGATTCCCGTGCGTATCGGGCTTCATCTTCAACCTGCCCCCGGGTAAGCCGGCCGGACTCGGGCTCAACGAGGAAGAAGTCGCGCGGATGCCGGGCGCGGTGGGCGGCGAGCCTGTCGAGGCGACGATCAACGCCGCCATCCGCGAGTTGTACGCCCGGATGGATCGCGCCCGCTACCGCATCATCGGGGTAGGCGGCGTGTTCTCCGCCGAGGACGCCTACCGCAAAATCCGGCTCGGCGCCTCCCTTGTCCAACTGCTCACCGGACTCGTCTACGAGGGCCCCGGCGCCGTCCGCGCCATCAACCGCGGCCTCCTCGCCCTGCTCGAACGCGACGGCTTCGCCAGCGTTGCCGAGGCCGTCGGCACGGGCAGCGACTAGCCTCCCGGCGCCCCCGGGCTCAGGGCGAGTAGTAGTTGTACGTCATCTTGCTCCGGCAATACTCGGGGCGCGTCCAGAGCCGGGGGGCATCAGGCCCGGCGCACGGCGCGCCGTTGTGGTAGATGTGGAGTTCGTTGCCGTTGAGCACGACGAGTTCCTCGCGGCGATCGCCGGCCACGTCGGCGACGTAGAGGCGGTCGGCCTTCTCATCGAACCGGACGAGAAACCGCCCCGTGAGCGGATCGAACACGGCGACGTCGCCCGAGGTGTGGCGCTCCTTGGCCGCGGCGAGTTGCTTGGGTTCGCCTGTCCAGTCGATGGTCCAGATCAACTCGACGCCCCGCACCGTCCATCCTTCAGGGGCCACATCATCCATGTTGTACTGCGCGATGGCGGCGCCGGCCGCGTCGAACACGAAGGGCCTCTGGTGCTCGTTGAACCGGCTTCGACACCAGATCTCGAGCCCGGGCCGGGCTGGATCGAACTCGCCTACGGCGGCGTTCTGCGGTTCCCAATGGTTGTAGTGGGTTTCCCAAATCACCTCGTCGGCCCCGTACAGGAACACCCGGTTGCCGCCGCCCTCTTCGAGGGCGACCACCTCGAGCCCGGGCCGATCCGGCTGCACATCGCGCACGAAGATCGAGTCGATATGGCCTTTCAGCGGGATGGCGGCGCGGATGGCCCCGTCCCCGCCCAGCACGGTGCCCCCGAGCACCTCGTCGCGGCCGTCGCCGTCGAGGTCGGCCAGCCGGGCGCCGTTGTGCGCGCAGGGCATGAAGTCGGCCCGGCTCCACAGCGGGTGGGAATCGCCCTGAGCGAGCATGGGCAGCGCGAAGCCGGCCAGGTAGTGGCCGGTGCGATACCCCTCCCTGTTGGTGGCCTGCAGCAGAACGTCCCGATCCCCCGTGCCGCGGAAATCCGCCACGACCACGTGTTCCCACCGCTCCGTGCCCTCGGGACACGGCGGCGCCGCCTGCCAGCGCGCCGCACCCGAGGCCCCGGCCACCACCTGGAGCCCGTTGTCGCGCGTGAGATACAACACCTCCGTGGCGCCGTCGCCGTCGATGTCGAGGGCCTGCACGCCCGGGCCGCAGTGCCCGGGCAGCCCCTCCCGTTCCGCAGAACCGCCTACGCACACCGCCGTCTCGTTCACCCACAGGCGTCGCCCGTCGTGGGCGTAGGCCGCTACGTGCCCCGGCACGGTGACGAGGTAATCGAGGAGCCCGTCGCCGTCGAGGTCGGCGGTTACCAGGCCGCCGGCACTGTCCGCCGGCGCCGGGATGTCGAGCGCGATGACGAACGGGTTGCCGTCGTATTGCGGCCAGGGATCGGCCGGGGCGCCGGCCGATCCCGACCCCAAGCCCGCACCAACGGCCCAAAGCACGATGAAGTGAACCACGTATCGGCCCATCGCCCGGCTCTCCCCGCCGCGTTCCAGCGGCGTGTGCGCAGATGCCCGCTTGCGTTGATGGGAAGTGTACGCCGGGGGTGGAACCGCGTCAACGACCGGGGCGCTCAGGTATCCCGAGTTTCGATCCTCCGGCATGCAGAACCACAAGACAGACACTCCGGCCTGTTCTTGGACTGACGCCCTTGTGGTTGAGCCCGGAATTCGGGGACACGTCGCCGCGCACCGAGGGCGGTGCGTGCCCGAAGCGGCGCTTGGGACATGTCCCTCGAATTCCCCTCACCGCAGCGGCTGCGTCTTGTGGCTCGTGCGCGAACTGGGGATACGTGAGCTCAGCCGTGCGGCGCCTTGAATTCGGGGCGGGCGCTCTGCTACACACTAGCGCGTACGGGATAGGCCCGAGTTCAACCCGGAGAGGCACGATATGTTCTGGTCATGGCTCACGACGTTTCTGAACGAGTTGATCTTCTATATCCTGTCGAT